>JAGHVA010000207.1 GCA_018064565.1 Candidatus Colimorpha onthohippi | reverse complement strand
TGCCAATACGGAGAGCGGCACATACTTAACCAACGAACCCAAGCCCAACAGCACAGCCAAAAGAAACAGCGCATGTATCATGCCACTCAACTGTGTGCGTCCGCCACTCTTCACATTTACTACCGTACGCATGGTAGCGCCTGCACCTGGCAGACCGCAAAACAAGCCTGCCACAGCATTTCCGATGCCCTGACCCACAAGTTCTTTGTTAGGATTATGCTTTGTTTTAGTAATATTATCAGCTACAACCGAAGTCAACAGAGTGTCGATAGACCCCAAACCTGCCAGCGTAAGTCCTGGTATAATCGAAGCCTTGAGTATTCCAAGCCAATCCAACCCATTCAACGACACTGCCTCATTGACAAAAAACGGCACTGGCAATCCTGAAGGTATCCGACCTATGGTGAGTGCAGAGTCCAGATTGCAGAACAACGACACCACCGTCATCACAATCAAAGCCACCAATGTAGCAGGCACTTTTTTGGTAAGCAACGGGAAAAGATAGATAATAGCCACAGTACCCAATCCCAACAACAAGGCTATCAACGAAAAACTTTCAGATGCCGCCGATGGGAATCCGACCAATAAGTCAACCATACTGCCAGATCCTTTGGCACCTACCAATGGGTACAACTGCTGAAGAATTATGATAACACCGATACCGCTCATAAAGCCAGACAGCACTGGGTAAGGGATATACCTGATATATTTACCCAACTTGATGATACCAAACAGAATTTGGAACAAGCCACAGAAAATGCCTGCCAACGACATACTGATAAGCACCGTCGAAAAATCGGCACCACCATTAGCAGTCCAAACCCCACCGATTAACGTAGCCGCCACAACCGTCATAGGTCCAGTGGGGCCGCTAATCTGACTATGCGTGCCACCAAACAAAGCCGCAAAAAAGCCAAGCATGGTAGCACCCACCAAACCTGCCAATGCACCAAACGAAGCAGCATTCGGGTCGTCGATACCACTAAATGCCTGAATACCAAATGCCAATGCCAATGGCAATGCCACAATACCTGCGGTTATACCGCCAAATATGTCTCCTTTAATGTTATTAGTCTTAATCACTTCTTTAGAAGTTAGAATCGTTGTTTACAAAAACTATATTTTTTAGCAATCACAAAAACAGCCACAGAAGTGATCGGCAAACGGATGCTACTCACCTCTGTAGCCATTCACAATACCTACGTCAAGATAATAAAATCATATATCGCACACTTCAAACAGCAAAATGGTTGCTATTTGTCTTGAATAGCTGCGATACCTGGAAGTGTTTTGCCTTCAAGATACTCAAGCATAGCACCACCACCAGTAGAGACGTAACTCATCTTGTCGGCCAACCCCATCTGCTTTACGGCAGCCACACTATCGCCACCACCTACGGCAGCAAAAGCACCTTGTGCGCAAGCATCAGCCACATAGCCAGCTATCGCCTCCGTACCTTTGGCAAACGCAGGCAGCTCAAACACACCAGCAGGACCATTCCATAATATAGTCTTGCTGCTCATAATCACCTCTTTCAACATCTTGCAGCTCTCAGGACCGCAATCCATACTCTCCCAACCGTCAGGCACCTGATCAGATGGCACAATCTGCGTGTTTGCATCGTTGCTAAACGCATCAGCCACAACGCTATCGGTAGGCAGATAATATTTCACCCCACGCGCATCCATCTTGCGCATCAGTTCCAAAGCCGTCTCCATCTTATCGTCCTCATGAATTGAGTTGCCTATCTTACCACCCATAGCCTTGGTAAATGTGTAACGCATACCCCCTATGATAATCATATTATCCACCTTGGTAAGCAGATTTTCAAGAATATCAATCTTGCTGCTCACCTTACTGCCACCGATAATGGCTGTAAAGAGACGCTGTGGGTTTTGCATCAATTTTTCGAGATTGCGAACCTCATGCTCCATCAAGAATCCGAAATACTTGTCGTTCGGGAAAAAGCGAGCTATGACCGCCGTTGAGCTATGCTCGCGGTGTGCGGCGCCAAAGGCATCGTTCACAAAACAATCGCCCATTTTGGCGAGTTGTTCTGCCAGTTGCACGTCACCCTTTGTCTCACCTGGATAAAAACGGATATTCTCGAGCAGCATGATCTCACCGCCTTTCAGATTGGCAGCCATACGCGACACATTGTCGCCCAACAACTCCTGTGTAAACTGTACAGGACGTCCAGTAAGCGTTTCGAGATGTTTCGCCACTGGTGCCAACGACAGTTCGGGATCAAAACCACCTTTCGGACGACCAAAATGGGCTATGATTATCAATGCAGCACCATCTGCCAAAAGTTTGTTGATGGTAGGCATCGACTCACGCATACGGGTATCGTCGGTTATTTCCTTCTTGTCGTTGAGAGGAACATTGAAATCTACGCGCAACAATACTTTGCGCCCTTTGAAATTGATATTTTGAATACTTTGCATAACACTTGAAAGTTTATTTAATTCACATTATTATCAAAATAAATCAGGATAAAAAAAAACGTATGCTATTCACACAAAAAAAACGAGACATAAAAGAGCCACACAATACGACCCATATATGCGCTACTCATGTTCAGGCTCTTTGACTGCCATACCAATATACAAAGCGGTAAGCATCGTAAACACAAATGCCTGAATATAAGCAACCAGACATTCCAACACACTGATAAACACACTAAACACAACGCTAAACACACTTACAGCACCACCCACCATAGTACCAAACAGATTGCTCAAGATGAAGATGATTACCACAAATCCTAATATGACAATATGTCCTGCTGTCATGTTGGCAAAAAGACGAATCATCAACACAATAGGTTTCGTAAACACACCCACAATCTCAATGACCGGCATTAGCGGAAATATCTTAAGCCATGCAGGCACACCTGGAGTGTTGAAGATATCAATCCAATAATGCTTGTTGCCGCTGAAATTGGTAATCAAAAAAGTAATCACTGCCAACACTGCCGTTACAGCAATACAACCTGTAATATTGGCACCTGCAGGGAAGAATGGGATAAGCCCCAGACAATTGCACAGGAAGATGAAGAAGAAGAGAGACAAAAGATATGGGAGGTATCGTTCATATTTGTTGCCAATCATCGGGATAGCAATACTGTCGCGAACAAACACCACCAACAACTCAACGAGCGACTGGACGCCTTTGGGCGACATATTGGGGCGTTTCTTATATCCACGTTTAGCACAGAACACCAGCACAATAAGCAACACACAAGCTATCATAACAGCCGCAGAAGTCTTGGTAATAGACAAGTCAACTGGGGTTACGGCATTGCCTTGATCGTCAAGCAGCACTTCACCGTTGCCGTCAACACAAACAACCGTCTCTTTGACCGATCCTCCGCCTACAAGCCTATAACCCTTATAGTCGGCATGACCATGCTCGAACCGTGAGGAACAAAAGACATCGACATGTCCGCCATTGATAAGGATAACAGGCAACGGTATTGCCACCGAATGCAAGCGACCATCCTTGCCGTTATAGTCAAACAAATGCCAAGAATGTGCATCTGTAACATGACCGATAATCAAATCACCAGCGTTAAACTCCGACGAATCCAGTTTTTGATCTCCAGCATGTGATGTTACACTGAGCGCAGAATCCTGTGCTACAACCGAACAAGCGACCACAACTGCCATAAGCAATACAACAAACCTCTTCATGATTTGATTACGAATTGAATGTTATTATTTTGCGTCAGTCTCTTCTATCCCGTCAAATAAGTTCAATTGGTACGACACGTCAAAAATACTCAATTGGTTGTCGGGCTGTCCTGGCTGGTAGTTCTTATTGAAATCCTTCAAACAGGATTTCACAATACGCCTCACAGCATCAGGTCTGGAGCAATGATGCACCTCAGCATAACGTTTCAGCCATTCACCCTCCCTTTCGGAGAGGGTGATGCTGTAACGTTTACTTTTTGACCGAACCTTCTTATGGGCAGCAATTGCCATAATCAGTAGGAATTAGAACCAGTGCCTATTGCACCATATTGGAGAACTGACCGAATAGTGCCGATGCCTTCTCAAACCTTTCGGTGTCGGCAAAAACCATATAACCCGGTCTATCCTTTTGAACCATAGCAACCAGAGTACCCAATATACGGACATCATCCGCCAACAGAGCAGCCACTCCCTTGGCTTTCGTTCCTTTGAACTGAGACAGATAATTGATTTCCTGATCGTAGTAGTTATACAGTCGATCCCATATCTCTGCGGCCTTCTCTACACCATACAAGTCTAAACAAGTCCGAACCATATAGATGCAGTATTTATCAGCAGGGAAGTTCTTGAACGGGAAATAATCCATAGCCATATCCACCAACTGGCGAGCGCGGATTGTGTCGCCATACATCTGGTACAAATCTTCCGCACACATAAAGAACATCTGACGCTGGACACTTCCCATGTTCAAACTTACAGGATCCACATAGATATCGCTATTCAGATTGCCCCACTTCAATGGAACATACGAACCATCCGAAGCCTTGAATCCATTAATCATATAATCGTAAGTAGCCTCAGTAAACCGACGCAACCCCCGTTGTCCTGTTCGAGGATCTGTTACGATATCCTGATAAGGAACCAACTTATAATTCATTCCGTCCTGAATACAATAACTCTCCACCACAGGGAACGACTTCTTGATATAGGATGGATTCATAATATTGATATCGCGGAGGAACTTATTGGTACCGATTATATCCAAAATCATAAGCTCATGACGATACAACATGCTTGATCCAATCTCCCAACGAATTTCAGGTGGTACATTTGCAGCCTTATCTGCAGGAATAACACCACGACTCACAAGTTCGGGGATATCCAACGTGATTTTGAACCGCTTGGTCGGCAACACCAATACCGACTCACCATCCTGAGTATATTGACGGAACCTATCAGGATGTTGCTTAACCATCTCCAGCACATCAGTTACCTCAAGATAATCGGTTGTGTTGGCTTGCAGATAAACCACATCTTTTCCTAACCCGTAATACTCTTTGGGAAGCGTGAACGGCAAAGCATCGCTGTCGTATAATTTGTTGAACAGCTGCTCTACATACCAGTGCATACCGCTCAACGTATAGTTCAGAATACGGACATCGGTACGAGTACCCTCCACCTCCTGCACGTTCCACAACGGGAAAGTATCGTTATCACCAAACGTAATCAACACACTATTTTTTCCAAGACTATTGAGGTAGTTGTTGGCGAAATCGCGTGCTGCATATTTCTGCGAACGGTCATGGTCGTCCCAGTTTTCCGAAGCCATCAGGCAAGGCACTCCCAACATACAAAGCAGAAACACCACAGGCATTACAACCTTGTAGAGCTTAGGATTTTTGGTAAGTTTGGTAATCCAGTCAGCCAAAGCCATCACGCCCAAACCAATCCAAATTGCGAAGAAACAGAACGAACCCACAAAAGCATAATCACGCTCACGGGGCTGCCGAGGTGGCATGTTAAGATACACAGCGATGGCAATACCTGTCATCACAAACATGATAAGCACTATAAAGGCATCTTTGCGATGCTTGCGGAAATGGTAAACAAGCCCCAACAAGCCCAACAGCAGCGGCAACATGTAATAAGTATTGCGAGCCTTGTTGTTTTTCAGATAGTCGGGGATATTATCCTGCGGTCCAAGTCTGGACTCGTCCAAAAACTTGATACCAGTAATCCAGTTACCATTAAGGTAGTCGCGCGTACCATCGTCATTGAAATAATGACCTTGTATGTCGTTTTGACGGCCAGAGAAATTCCACATAAAATAGCGCCAATACATCCACTCCATCTGATAATTTTGGAAGTATTTGAAATTCTGCGCTTGCGAAGGTTTGCGATTGCCGCGCACCTTGCCAGCCCAATACTCGTAGAATCGAGGATGCTGACGTCCTGCGTCGTCGCTATACATACGAGGGAAGAAGCCTGTATGCTCTTTGCGGTACACATACTTCTGGGCACGTGATGCCTCAATATAGCAATCTTTGCCCTCGTCATTGGTACCACGCACATATTTGCGATAGCCAGGCTCGGCATTTACTGGAGCGCCTGCCGTATAGAACTGACCCGAAAACAGCGGCGTATCGCCATACTGCTCACGACCTAAATAAGCACGCAGTGCCACCGCGTCTTTGGGTGCATTTTCGTTGAGTGGCGTGTTAGTATTAGCGCGAATCACCAACACAAAAAATGTGGAGTAACCAACCAGCAACATAATGAAGCCCAAGATAGCAGTATTAGCAATAGGCTTGTTATGCTTGCGAGGCGAGGTGTACCATAACCCAAACACACACAATGCCGTCAGCACCAAGAAAAAGAATATGGTGCCACTATTGAACGGCAAACCTAATGTGTTGACAAAAAACACATCAAAAGCCGAATCGACATTGACAATGCCTGGAATCACACCCCACAGCACCACTGCCAATATGACAAGCGATACCACACCGCTCCATATAAAGCCCTTGACCGTTGTCTTGGGCTATTTGCGGAAATACAC
>JAGHVA010000199.1 GCA_018064565.1 Candidatus Colimorpha onthohippi | reverse complement strand
GCTGTCAGCGCTGACGCATTGACACACCCTGTCAACTACGACAGCATCGTCAATACCGCCATCAACAACGCCGGATTCCTGCTCTCCGAGCAGCAGGTGCTGACCCTCAGCAACGACACCATCTACCTCACAGGGGGCAGTTATGTCAAACTGCCCGAAGGCGTATCGGTGCCTACGAGTGTAAGTGCTTTTGACAACGATGCAGGCTATATCACGTTCGATACGCTGCAGCTCTCGCTGGTCAACGACACGCTCTATCTCACTAATGGCAGCTATGTGGTGTTGCCTACAGGTGCAGGTCTGAGTGGTGGCACACACAACGTGTATCATGTCAATGCATGCGACTATTATATCTGGCATGGCACCCGCTATAGCACCGATGGGGTCTATACCTACGGCTATCCCGATGCCAATGGCTACTACTCGGTGGATACGCTGGAGCTTTACATCCGTCATGGTACCTACAACCGCATCCCCGTTACTGCCACCAACAGCTATGTGTGGCATGGCACAGAATATACCGCTACGGGTATCTATGAATACCATTACGACAACACCTTTGGCTGCGCCAGTATCGACAGCTTGTTTCTTACCATCAACGCATCGGGCGGGTCGTCGTGCACTGCCTACCGTCAGGCAGCGGATACCATCACTATCGAGGCGTGTGGCAGCTATGTGTGGTACGGATCGGTTGTACGCCAAAGCGGTGTGCAGCAACACAGCTTGGGGCGTATCAGCGCAGCAGGTTGCGACAGTGTGGTGCGGACCAATTTCGTTATCTTCCCGCGCACTGTAATCGACACCACGGTGCGTACCACTCATGTGCCGTTCGTGTGGCGTGGCAGGGAGTACAGCTACCCTGGCGACTATGGCGACACGATGACCGATGCACAGGGCTGCGACTCTATCTATGTTTTGCATTTCGCAGTAGGCGGATCGTATGGCATCGGAGCGGCAACAGGACTCTTCTCGGTCAGCAACTCCAAACGGGTGCGCTTTGCTCACGGCAACTTGCAATACCTCTCGATGGCTAACGCTTGGAATTTTGCCCATGAGCAGTATGAGTATTTAGGTGCTTCGGTGGCATCCAGTTATAGCCCATCCAGCGGCGACCTCTTCTGCTGGGGCGCTACGGGCTATCACAACCCGTCTGACGAGGGTAATATCCACTACGAACCGTGGGACATAACCAACGTATCAAAAACCATAGGCACAGCGGAATATGACCTCAACCAATACGGATGGGGACCATCGACCGATCAGGCAGAGCTCGACCTCGTTGGCGAAAATCAGTTCTACGATTGGGGCGAGCGGCATGTTATCAAGAATGGAGGCAACGGGGCTGGCTTATGGCGACTGATGACCAACGACGAGTGGGAATACCTGCTCAACGTGCGCCCTAATGCAGCGCAGCTGAGGGGGTACGCCCGCATTACCGTGCCGTCGGGTACTTCGACCAAAACCGTTTCGGGCTACCTGCTTTTGGCAGACGACTGGGAATGTCCGATGGGACTGACGTTTGATTATACCAAAACCAGCAGCAGCCCCAATTCATACACGCTTGAGAAATGGAAGCTTTTGGAGGCATCAGGAGCGGTATTTTTGCCAACAGGCTATTATTGGAGCAGCACCGCCAGCGGTACGGGCAGTGCCCGCTGCTTTTACAGCGGCTTGCAAGGCATGGGCGACTACGCCCGTAGCGTGCCGCACAGCGTGCGCTTAGTGCAGGAACACCAAGCGGGTGTGAGCGACTGCCAGTGTACCTATTACGACACCTCGGTGGTGGCATCGGGTAGCTACAACTTCAATGGCAGCAACTACAACCAGTCGGGCACCTATTACAGTACGTTAGTCAATACAAAAGGCTGCGACTCTGTGATAACGCTGACGTTGATATTGGCGGAGGATGGCAAACTGCCAAAGCCGTTCTCGGTCAGCGACACCAAGAAAATCTATTTCTCCAAGGGCAACTTGCAGTATCTGGCGTCCAGCAATGTCTGGGCATTCGCTGCTCGCCAGTATGTGGCTATAGGCAGTGCCAATAATCAGATCTCTGCTACCAACCGCAACTGGATAGACCTCTTTGGTTGGGCTACCAGCGGCTATCACGACCCATCGGATGGCGGAAATAATTACTATTATCCGTATAGTAGTTCCAGTGGTAGTGGATATGGTCCGTCGGCAGTGATGGCAGAGCACAACCTGCTCGGTGTCAGCGCAGAATATGACTGGGGTGTACACAATGCAATAGCCAACGGTGGCAATGTAAGGGGTAGGTGGCGTGTGCCAACCCGCGGGGAGTGTACCTATCTGGTCAGTTCGCGACCCAATGCGCAAAACCTGAAAGGGTATGCAACGGTAAATGGAGTGAAGGGTTGGATTATCCTTCCCGACGACTGGGTGTTGCCCTCTGGCTTGACATTCGTGGCGCAGACTTCCTACAATAGCAATGTATATAGCGACAGCGAGTGGAGCAGGATGGAGGCAGCGGGTGCGGTGTTCTTGCCAGCAGCGGGCTATCGGAATGGAACAACAGTCAATAACGTAGGCAATAGTTGCATGTATTGGACTTCATCGGTCAATGGCGATAGTTATGCTTACTATTTCTATTTTTCTGGCTGTTCAAATGAATTCCGCAATTATGGCCTCTCTGTGCGCTTGGTGTGCGAGTAGTGGCATTGCGGGTCAACGACAATCATGGGTGTGAATACAGAAAAATGGGTGGTCATTGTCGTCTTAAACAGTGGCTCACCCATTGTAGGTGTGTAGGGATTTTTTTTATGTTACCAAAAAAAAAACGTACCTTTGCAAACTCAAACCAAATCCGTTACTCGAATGTAGAATACTGACCACCATAGTGATCATACAAAAAACGAAAGGAGGAATCCATGATAGAGACTATTCAATATCAGTCCTTGAAATGGCAACATATTACTAATCCAAGTGAAGATGATTTCCGATATTTGCTGGAATCATACAATTTCCATCCTTTAGATATTGATGACTGCCGTGGTACCAATCAGCGACCTAAGATAGACGAGTACGATGATTACTATTTCCTGATTCTTCATTTTCCTTATTTTGACAAGGGTAATAAGTTTATCCGCATCCGAGAGGTGAAAATCTTCTGGGGAAGAGATTATATCATCACTATCGGAAAGTCTCATTGGGTGGTCAAAAAACTCTTCGACGAGATGCAGACGGATTTGGTAGAAGAAAACGAGGCAGTCCAAGAACGTCTGGCTTCGAGCGACTTGCTGCTGTATCATATACTGGATAGGCTGATGCGCGAGACCTACACGCTGATAGCACGTGTGGGGTCGGAAGTGGATTTGATCAACTACGACATCTTCAACAAGCGAGCCCGTAGCATCATCGAGTTGATTAGCATCACACGCCGTAATATCATCTTGCTGAACACTACATTCAAACCACAGCTGCGCGTGCTGCACATGTTCGAAAGCGGCGGAATCAAAGGCTTTGTGGATCCAGAGGTGCTCGACATGGAAGACTATTGGGGTAATATCTTGGACCAGTACCAGAAGATGTTCGACTCCATTGAGGATTATGGCGAATTGATTGAAGGCTTGTCTAAGACATTCGATTCGTTGCAGGCCAACCGCACCAACGACATTATGAAGGTGCTAACCTATTTCAGCACCATCATGCTCCCACTGACGGTGGTGACAGGTATGTTCGGGATGAACGTAGATTTTCCATTTGTGGCAAGCAAGACCGCTTTTTGGATGATTCTTGCAGCCATGCTGGTGCTGATGGTTTGTTTGATATTGTTTTTCAGACGCCGTTCGGGGCGCTGATTCCTATAATGATATGTTATGAAAAGATTAGGCTATTTACTTCAAGTATATGCTATTGGAATAGTAATCTTTACGTTATTTCGTATCGGTTGCTCGGTGGTGTATTGTATGGGCGCAGGTCTGCCCTTCGAATTATCAGGACTATATCTAAAGGCACTGCTGATGGGGTGGCGTTTTGATACGGTAATAAGTTGTTACGTATTGTCGTTGCCGATAATCTTGCTTATTATAGGTGAGTTTTGCTCCATCAAATCCAAGATATATCATGGTGTGATTCACTATTATGTGCTGGTGTGCTATATCGTGTG
This sequence comes from Candidatus Colimorpha onthohippi, assembly GCA_018064565.1. Taxonomy (GTDB): domain Bacteria; phylum Bacteroidota; class Bacteroidia; order Bacteroidales; family P3; genus Colimorpha; species Colimorpha onthohippi. The sequence goes on along the minus strand of JAGHVA010000199.1, from coordinate 2,951 downwards.
TTTCTTTGCTTGTGCCGCCGATATTCCCTATTTCTCTTACAACTTCGCTCGGTTGAGTGCCTCGACGCTGAATTATGCAGACTCGTTTGCTATGGTGGTAAGCATGATTGCCAACGAGCCAAGCTACGTGGCATACTTTTTTGTGTTTTTGGTGGTCGCCGCAGGCTATTGTGTTTTGATGCGCTGGGTGTATCGCCATACATTGATGAGCGCTGGCGATAGAGTAGGTTGGCGATGGTCAATCCCGACAGCCTTGGTGCTAATCCTCTTTTGCATATTGGGAATGCGGGGCAGACTGGAGGCTAAAAGTCCTATCCGGACAGGGACAGCGTATTTTTGTAACGATCCTTATATCAATCAGATTGGCTTGAATCCAGTGTTTACCTTTGTGAAGAGTTATCAGGATAACAACAAGGATAGAAACAAACGTATCGACTTGATTGATGCCGAATTGGCTGAGCAGGTGTATCGTACCGAACTCTGTGAGGCGTATCAGCCAGACGCTGAGATTTGTCTGCCCGATGGCATGAACGTGGTGGTGGTCTTGATGGAGTCGATGACCGTTGCAAAGACGGGACTCTTTGATGCAGAACATTCGCTGACACCCCATCTGGATTCGCTGATGCAACAAGGACTGCTGTTTGATCATACTTTTTCGGCTGGAATCCATACCTACAATGGTATCTATTCGGCATTGTATTCGCAACCAGCTCTATTGGGGCTGTATCTGATGAAACGGACGGTATTGCCAAAGTTGGAAGGCTTGCCTCATGCAATGAAGGCTTCGGGGCGTCATACATTCTTTGCTATGACCCATGACCAGGAATTTGACAACATGGGAGGATTTTTGAAGGCCAATGCCTTCGAGACTGTACTGTCGCAAGAGCACTATCCTCAAAGCGAGGTGGTGGGCACTTGGGGAGTTCCAGACCACTGTATGTTGATGCATGCTATCGAACAGATGAACAGTTATAACGATGGAAAGCCATTTTTTGCTTGTCTGCTGACGTGTAGCGACCACGGCCCGTATATCGTGCCCGAGGTGGACGGCTTCAGTCCAAAACATCAAAAGATTGACTCGGCAGTGGTGGAGTATGCCGACTGGTCAATCAATGCTTTCTTGCAACAGGCACGTAAGTGCTCGTGGTTCGACAACACGCTGTTTGTCTTTTTGGCCGACCATGGCGCCTCCCGCAAGTCGGACTACGACATGTCGCTTATGTATAACCATATCCCCATGTTGTTTTACTGTCCGAAATATATCAAGCCCGAATGCAGAAATGACTTGGCTTTGCAGATAGATATGGGGCCAACAGTGATGGCTATGATGCGTCTCAATACCCAAAAGCCGACATTGGGTATCGACTTGTTGCATCAGCGCAGGCCGTATGCTTATTTCAGTGCCGACGACAAGATAGGGGTCTTGAGTCACAATTATTTTTATGTCTATCATGCTGATAGTAAGATAGAACGGTTGTATCACTACTCAGACAACGACATAACCGACTATATGCAGGCCTACCCCGACACAGCAGCAGCTATGCAACGCTACGCTTTCTCGATGGTGCAGGTGTCGCAGCGGATGGTTTTTGAGTGATTTTAGTCATTTTGCAACGGATAGTTCAAATATAAAAAAAATGTGTATCTTTGCAAATTATTGGAAAACAATAAATATTACATAAACAATAATCTATGAAGAAGTTAACTGCAGTGCTGGGAGCATTGATGCTGCCAGCGTTAACGTTTGCAAGTGAGGCAGACCTTACAATGCCCGAAGGGTTTGCAGCAAACGCCAACACACAAATTCTCTATTGGGGCTTTCTTATTGTCATTTTAGGACTGCTTTTTGGATTTTGGCAATTTAACAAAGTTCGCAAGTTGGGTGCGCATCGTTCGATGCTCGAAATAGGAAATGTGATTTTCAAAACTTGCTCTACCTATTTGAAACAGCAGGGTAAGTTCTTGTTGCTGCTTTTTGTCTTTATTGGTGCTGCTATCGCTCTGTATTTTGGTGCTTTGTCTGGCATGAGTGCTGGTTCGGTATGTCTTGTTTTGGCTTGGACCGTTATCGGAATACTCGGCAGTTACGGTGTGGCATGGTTTGGTGTCCGTATGAACACTTATGCCAATGCTCGTATGGCTTTCGCTTCGTTGCGTCGCAAGCCTCTCGACTTGCTGAATATCCCATTGCGCGCAGGTATGAGCATCGGTATTGTACTTATCTGCATCGAGTTGGTGTTGATGCTTGTCATCCTCCTCTTTATGCCCGAAAGTCTGGCTGGCAGCTGCTTTATCGGATTTGCTATCGGTGAGAGTCTGGGTGCCTCTGCACTTCGTATCGCTGGTGGTATTTTTACCAAGATCGCTGATATCGGAAGCGACCTGATGAAGGTGGTTTTCAAAATCGGTGAAGACGACCCTCGCAACCCTGGTGTTATTGCCGACTGTACGGGCGACAATGCTGGCGACAGCATCGGACCCACCGCTGATGGTTTTGAGACTTATGGTGTGACGGGTGTGGCACTTGTCAGTTTTATCCTTCTCGCTGTTGATTGTCCTGATATGCAGGTACGTTTGCTGGTTTGGATTTTTGTGATGCGTATCTTGGGTATCGTAGCTTCGGTGTTGGCTTACTATATCAATGGTGCCATTGCTAAAGTAAAATACAAAAATGCTGACGACATCAATTTTGAGAATCCTCTGACCAGCCTCGTCTGGATAACCTCAGTTTTGAGTATTATCGGTACTTTCTTGGCCTCTTATTTCTTGTTAGGCGGTATCGAGGGTATGCCTAACCTCTGGCTGGCACTGGCTATCATCATCAGCTGCGGTACGCTTGGTGCTGCTTTAATTCCTGAATTTACCAAGCTGTTTACCTCTCCAACCTCCAAACATGTGGGCGAGGTGGTAAAAGCCTCTGAGCAGGGTGGTGCTTCGCTGAATATCCTTTC
>JAGHVA010000137.1 GCA_018064565.1 Candidatus Colimorpha onthohippi | reverse complement strand
ATATAAGCCTTTCAGGCTATTTCTGACAAACTAAGTCCTATACTACGTGTGCGTACTACAATCTACTGAAAATAATATTTCTATATATTCTCAAAAATTTTACCAGACAGCAATAATAAAAAAACTCGCTGAAAATCAGCGAGTTTTGCGGAGAGAGAGGGATTCGAACCCCCGGACCCTTGCAGGTCAACGGTTTTCAAGACCGCCGCATTCGACCGCTCTGCCATCTCTCCATGCACTCTGCGACAGAACTAACTGATATTGAACAGCTACAACACCACGTTCTCGCCCAAAATGCGTTGCAAAGATACAATATTTTTTTGATATACGATTACTTTTTAGTATTACATGCACTTTTTATTTATTTTCGGAGTGGGTGCATCTCAATAAAATGGGGCGTCACATTGGCCTCTATGTTAAATACCTGGGCAATGCGCTGCGAAGTAAGCCCCTCGCACGTTGCGCCTTGATAATGCACCTGATGGTTGTAGAGCAGGATAAGTTGAGGACAATAGGTGAGTGCCAAATTAAGGTTATGTACCACCAGCATGATGGTCTTGTGCTGCTGGATATGGATTTGCTGCAGCAGCTGCAAGATGTCGAACTGATGCGCCACATCCAGATTTGCCAATGGTTCGTCAAGGAGTATGATAGGTGTTTGCTGCGCCAGCGCACGCGCTATCAAGACCCGAGCCCGCTCACCACCGCTCATCTGAGCAAGATGTTTGTCGCGCAAGTCCCACACTCCAGTCTGCCGCATGGACTGCTCTACTATTGCCAAATCTTCGGGACCCTCATCATGCAAGGGGCGCAGATAGGCATGCCGCGCCATCATAACCAACTGATAGGCTGAAAATTCAACATCTATATCCACATGCTGTGGAACCAATGATACTTGCTGCGCCAAGGCTTTGTAACTATAGCCAGCAATGGGCTTGCCGTTGAGCGAGACACTACCTGCAGAAGGGCTGATAAGGCGAGCCAAGCATCGGAGGAGGGTGCTCTTGCCAGACCCATTCGGACCCATAACTGCATAAAAACTATTCGGCTCTATTTGCAAAGAGATGTTTTGCAATACTGTTGAGCTATCATAGCCCAACGAGACGTTGTCTAACTGGTAAATCATGATTTTCTACAAATGAGATAGATGAATATGGGAGCTCCGATAAGTGCCGTAAGGCTGCCTACAGGTAGTTCGGAGGGCTGGAAGAGGGTGCGGGCGAGGGTGTCGCATATCAAGAGGAAGAGCCCACCGATAAGAGCAGAGGCAGGTAGGAGCCGCCTATTGTCCGTTCCGATAAGAAGGCGCACCGCATGGGGTACGATAAGCCCTACAAAGCCTATAACTCCCGACACGGAGACGGCAAACGCCACCATGATGGTGGTAATAACAAGAAGGATTTTCTTGGTGCGCTCCACATTCACGCCCATGCTCATAGCCGACTCGCTGCCCAAGAGCAGCATGTTCAGTTGACGGGCAAAAAAACATAAGACGATGGATCCCACGATGGCAGGAGGAGCAACAAACAACACATCTAACCAAGAGGCTGTAGAGAAGCTACCCATGGTCCAGAAGACGATGCGATCGAGCTTGTCGTTGTTCATGACCATGAGGAACGAGACCACAGCGCAGGAGAGCAGTGTGATGCTGACACCAGCAAGCAGCAATGTAGTGGTATGGATGCGTCCGCGCCGTGCGGCAATACCACAGATAATGATAACTGTGATGATAGCAGCCACAAAAGCACACAAGCCTACACCGTAAAGATAGAGCTCCAGTCCACACACAATGGCTATGGCAGCACCCAGCGATGCTCCAGAAGAGACACCCAAGAGGTAAGGGTCGGTAAGCGGATTGCGGAACAACGACTGATAGGTAGCTCCGCAGATAGCCAAGACAGATCCAACCACAAAAGAGAGGACAATGCGTGGCATACGCAGTTGCCACAAGATAGTGCTTGACCACAACTCATGCCACGACAGGTGGGCAGACCCTACCAAGGAAGACAACACAGCGGCAACGACTATAGCAGCGATAAGCACCAGCCATGTAACCGTGTGTTTGAAATGATGGTTGACAGATGGATTCATATATTATGTCATTCAATATTTAACAAATCGTTCATTGTATAGTAACCTTTTTTTCCGTAAAGGAATTCGGCGGCAATCAAGGCGCCCATGGCGAGACCCTGACGGCTTTTAGCTCGGTGCGAGATAGTGATTACGTCTTCGGCACTATCATAGACGACCTCGTGTGTGCCTGGTATTTCGCCCTCACGATAAGAGGTTATGGCAAGCGGTGTTTGAGGTGCGGCAAACTGCCGAACCTGCGTTGCAGAGCCGTTGGATACGGCTACGGGTGTTTCAACCCACTGGACACTACCACCCACTATATCTTGCGCCAACGTGATGGCAGTGCCGCTGGGGGCATCGAGCTTGTGGATATGATGGGTCTCGGCGATAGAGGGCGTATATTGGGGTCTGCCCGACATAAGTTTTGCCAAGCGGCGGTTGAGGTCGAACATGATATTCATCCCGATGCTGAAATTAGAAGCCACAAACAACGACCCCGCACATTGCTTACACGCAGCCACCACGGCATCCAACTGATTGTACCAACCTGTGGTGCCTACTACCACAGGGAGTCCGATTTCAAAACATTTCTGAATGTTATCCACAGCCGAATCGGGAGTTGAAAACTCGACAGCGACATCCGCAAGTCGTAACTGGTCGATATTGTCTGACCACTGCTTGACATTGTCGATAGCGACTTGGACTTGATGGCCGCGCTGCGATGCCAACAACTCGATGGCATGCCCCATTTTTCCGTATCCTATAAGTGCAATTTTCATGATAGGAGATTTAGATATATCATCATTAAAAAAGTTTTCCTTGCCAACTCTGACGCTGTTCCAACTCAGCGTCCACCAGTCGTGGGATATCCTCGTTGCGTAACCATGATCCGTCTGGCCGGCGCCAGGCGCGGTCTGGGAACAACTGATAGGCAGGCGGCACCTCACCAGCAAACCGCTCGATGGCGATGTCGGGTCGCAGCCGCTCTACAAAATCGCACACCAGCTGGATATACGCATCCAACGCATAACTCTCCACCGCTACCCTACCGCTTGCCACCTGACTTGCCAATACCGACCCTTTTACAACCTGCAATTGATGCAATTTGACGCTATTGATTGGAAGCTGGCTGAGTATGGCAGCCGAACGCATCAACTCGGCACGGCCTTCGCCTGGCAGCCCCACAATTAGATGAGCTCCGCAGGCAATACCTCTGCTGGCTGTAAGCTGGATAGCCCTTTCGGAATCGATAAAGAGATGACCACGGCATACTTTGCGCAACGTCTCATCAAAGCAACTCTCTACACCATATTCCACAACCACTTTGCAACAGTCAGACTGTAGCGATGCCAGATAGTCCAACTTGGCCTCATCTACACAATCAGGGCGTGTGCCTACTATCAAGCCTACTATATCAGGATGCTGCAGTGCTTCTTCATATCGTTGGCTAAGCACTGAGATGTCTGCATAGGTATTACTATATGCTTGAAAATATGCCACATACTTGCGAGCCTTGCGATAACGATGCTGGTGGAATGCAATGCCCTCGTCTATCTGTTGCGAGATGCTCTTGCCTTTACAATAAGAGGGGCAGAAAGCATCGTTGTTGCAGAAGGTACATCCTTTGGTGCCCAAAGTACCATCACGATTAGGACAAGTGAAACCAGCATCGACCGAGAGTTTCTGCACACGTTGTCCAAAAAGCCTCCGCATATAATCGGCGTAAGATGTGTAACGACTTGCTGGCATAACGCTATCTACCCATTCATATTTAGTTTGCAAAAATACTAAAAAAGTGTGAAATGGCAGAAACATCTTGCAAACAAGGAAGCGAAAGCACACTTACCGCCTATATAAAAACCACTGCCAGCGAAGCGCCAAAAGACTCACCACAATTATTAGCATCCACCTCATACAACATGTTACAGCATTGACTATCATCAATCGGTAGCCTACTCGTATAGTAGAAATTGTTTGCGATACAGCTTAAACTGCTCCAACATCGGCTCCCAAGAGGCTCGGATAGCCTCATCGGAAGCTCCATCCAAGAGCTGTTTGCGCAGCAGGCTGTTGCCTGCCAATCGTTCAAACGAGTTCCGTTTGAGGAAAAATGATGCAGTGTCGCTATGGGCAAGCATCTCACGCAAATAGCGCAGGTCAAAGCAGGTATCGACCGCTACATGCCGCAAGTCCATCATATACTCACCCTCATTGCCTATCACCTCAAAGGGATAAGGTGTGCCTCGCCCAACGCTGATGCTTGTTCCTTCCAACAGGCACAGCGATGGGTAGAGAGCGACAGCCTGCGAAGTCCGCAAGTTGGGTGAAGGTGGTACGGGCAATTGATAGTGGCTATTGTGGGTATAGCCCAACAGCGGTATCACCTTGAGCCCATCCACTGGTTTAACAGCCGTAATCTCGCTATATATCATAGTTGCATACTCGCCTATAGTCATACCATAAACCACGGGTGTGCCTGGCCGCATACCGACAAACGACTTGAACTCAGGTTCCAATATGGGTCCATCTACATAATGGCCGTTGGGGTTAGGACGATCTAAGACTATCAGCCTCACCCCATTTTCTACGCAAGCCTCCATGACATATTGCAACGTGGAGATATAGGTATAAAAACGGCAACCCACATCCTGCAAGTCGAACAGCACCACATCCAAACCCTGCAATTGCTGGGAGGTAGGTTTCTTATTGCCGCCATAAAGCGACACTATGGGAATGCCCGTAGCATCGTCGATGCTACTATTCACCTTGGCACCAGCCGCTGCTGTACCTCTGAAACCATGTTCGGGCGAGAAGATTTTAGCCACTTTAACACCGCTCGACAACAAGGTGTCAACCAAATGAGTATTGCCTACCAGCGATGTGTGGTTGCCCACCACGGCGACCTGCTTATCGCGCAACAAAGGCAGATAGATATCCATGCGCTCGGCACCCACAACTATACGTTGAGCATTGGAAGTCAGGATATTTAACGCAATAAAAAACGTAAATAC
>JAGHVA010000063.1 GCA_018064565.1 Candidatus Colimorpha onthohippi | reverse complement strand
CGATAGTATTATCTACACTCATTGGTATGTGGCCCCCGAAGGCAGTACCGACATATATGCCAGCCGCTGCGACTCTGTGTATTGGAACCGCCAGTGGCACTATACCGACAACAGCTATATCGATAGCTCTCTCACCACAATACATGGCTGCGACAGCATTGTTACCTACCATTATGTTATCAAGCACGCCTCCGACACCCATTTTGTTGATACCAGCGTATGCGACGCATTTCTCTGGAGCGACGACGGATTGTCATATACCGAGACTGGCGTTTACCACCACCGCGACACCAACCGTCAGGGATGCGACAGCATAGGCACGCTACGGCTGACCGTTTATCATAGCACCCGCACCCGCACCATCGACTCGGCATGCAACAAATATATATGGCCGTTTAACCGCAAGACCTACACTCGCAGCAACACCTACTACGACACCCTTATCAACGCTGGCGGATGCAAGGACTATGGCAGGCTTGACATCATTATCAACAACTGCGCCATCGTCGATTTTCCAGACAATGTAGATAGCCTACGTTGCATGATGCTTCAAGACTCGTCGGCTTGGAGCATCCAGAACGCATGGTCGTCGGGGGGCGGAGTCAGCAACCACAACACCCCTATGGTGGGTGACCTCGACGATGACGGTGTGCCCGAAATAGTCTGTTTCAGCAGCAATGGTGAGTACGACAACAACGGCTATATCGACAACCGTATTCTGGTATTTGACGGTGCAAGCAAGCAAATCAAAGCATCTATCACAATGCCAGCCTATGTTACAGCCTACGATGCCAGCGCCTACGGTCTGGTAAAATTAGCCAACCGCAAAGGCCTTATCGTAGTGGCATGCTGCGACATGTATCTGCGCGCCTTTGATATTCAAAGCAGAACGCCCGATGTGCCTGTGTGGACATCCGACCAGCCATACAGCTCCAACCGCCAGTATGCCGTAACCGTTAGTTTCGCCGACTTTATGGGCAACGGTAACCCTTGTATTGCTGTGTGCAACAAGATTTTTGACGCCCAGACTGGTGTACTGCTTGCCACTGCCACGGGCGGCATGTGTAGCGGCGCCTCATACGCCCACTACAGCCACCGCACAGGTCGAATACTCTATGTAGCTACAGCGGCCAACATCCTTGGCGACGACCGCCAGGAGCTCATACTCGGCAACGAGATATACAATGTCAATATCAACAACTATGGCAGCACTGACCGCAATAGTTTGACATTGGCAAAACGCATCACACCTCCCAATGGAGTGGTACAGGACGGTCATGCACAGGTGGCAGACTTTAACCTTGATGGACATCTTGACGTACTGATTACCAACAAAAATATCGCAGGTTCAGGTGGCGTGGTAAGCATGTATGTGTGGGATGTAGCACACAACACCACCTCGGCTGCCGTGCAGATACCCTGCAATATGTCGGGCAAAAGCATACCGCTGATTGCCGATATCGATGGCGACAACCAGCTGGAAGTAGTTATCCAATGTGCTGCATCTGGTGTGGGCAACAACCGCGTGCGCACCTACAAATACAATGCTACCACCAATCAATTTCAGCTTATGTGGGGTTTCCCTGTTGACGAGGACAGCTACTCTAACGGCATGACGGCATTCGACTTCAACCTCGACGGCAAGACCGAGATGCTTATCTGCGACCAAAGCCGCATCCGTGTGGT
>JAGHVA010000066.1 GCA_018064565.1 Candidatus Colimorpha onthohippi | reverse complement strand
AATTGCGGAGCTCCGGTTATGTATCACCATGTTTGTCCAGCATGCGGTTATTACCGCGGTAAACTTGCTATTGAGAAAAATCAAGAGCAGGCCTAACGTGTGTGTAGCCTAACAAAAAATAAGAAAGGCAACTGACGATGTCGGTTGCCTTTCTTATTTTTTGGGGGCTTATGGTTATCTTAAGTTGTAGGTTATGCTGGTAACCACCCGCACTTTTTTGATTTGAGGTGTTAGTTGGTCGCGGTTTTCGATAGTGAAATAGCCTTGGCTTGCGTTGGCTATTTTGCCCAAACGGCTGTGGCTGTCGGCGGCAAACTGTTCGGCAGCAGCGCGTGCGTTTTGGGTGGCTTCTTTTATCATGTCTGGTTTGATGTCGTTTAGATGTTCAAATAGGAACTCAATAGGATTTTCCCAATCGCCTGTTTTAACTGCGATAGATTTTCCGATAAGGTCGGTTAGGTGTTTCTTGAGTTCGATTACAGAATCGACTTTTGTGGTGTATAGGCTGATGGTTGTGGTAACGCAATATCTGCTTTTTGCGTTGGTGGTATAGGATAGTGCATAGTTGTCGGTAATATTGGGTGCAGCGATTGTATATTCCTCATCCGTTATGCCATAACCATGGAGCCATTCTTCTATGATATTGCAGTTCTCTTCAACCTTTGTATGCAATGCGGCAAGATTATCGCCTGTCTCGGTGAATTGGATTGGAAATATGGCACGGTCGGCTTTTACCTCACGTTCGCATGAGCCGTGGACAGATACACATCGGTCGTACGACTTGAATGTAAGGATACCGATTACGAATGCTGCCCCCAAGATGATGGCTGTTGCAATAGGAATTAAATAGTGTTTCATGGCTGTTTTTATTTGAATGTTTTCGATAGGTCGAACGCAGATATGCCGAGACGTGAAAACGGCTGTTTAGGAAACGATTTTACCTATTAGGTCGTTTTCCATTGCATCGGTTATAATGGCATGGTAAAACTCTCCGATTTTGAGCTTTTCGTGTGACGAGATCAATACCTCATCGTCAACATCTGGGCTGTCGTATTGTGTGCGACCGATAAAGAAATCACCCTCTTTACGATCGATTACTACGAGTTGTGTACTGCCGATGCGTTGTTGGTTTTTCTCTAACGAAATTTGCTCTTGTACTTCCATCAGTTCGCTAACGCGGCGTTGCTTCTCTTCTTCGCTTATTGGGTCGCCAAGAGTTTCGGCAGGGGTTCCCTCTTCGGGTGAGTAGGCAAAGCAGCCCATCCGGTCAAATCTCGCCTGCTGTACGAATGCTTTTAGCTCTTCAAAGTCTTCGTGGCTCTCGCCAGGGTATCCTACAATGAGCGTGGTGCGTATTGCGGCATCGGGCAGTTGTTGCCGAAACTGCGACAGCAGCGATAAGGTTCCATCTCGATCAATGCCCCGATTCATCGAGTGAAGAATACGACTGTTGATATGCTGTAACGGTATGTCGATATAATTGCAGATATTATCGTGTTGGCGTATCGCCTCGATGGCGTCGGTGGGAAATGATGCGGGGTAGGTGTAGTGTAGTCTTATCCATGTGGCTCCGCTCTCGTCGGATAGCCGGTTCAGTAGTGTGCCGAGACATCGTTTGCCATAGATGTCCAATCCATAGTAGGTGGTATCTTGGGCTATGACGATAAGCTCTTTGACCCCTTGCGATACGAGCTTTTTGGATTCGTTTATGATGTCGTCGATGGGTCGTGATGTATGGTTGCCCCTAATTAGCGGAATAGCGCAATACGAGCATTTGCGATTGCACCCTTCGGATATTTTTAGGTAAGCATAGTGTTTTGGTGTGGATAGTTTGCGCTCTGCTGTAAGTATATGTTTACGCCTGGCTGTCGTATTGGCAGCAGTGTTGCCAATAGTCAGCAAATATTGTATCAGGCTGCTCCATTGGTGTGAGCCAAACCATGCGTCAACTTCAGGCATTTCGTCGGCAAGTATCTTACGATAGCGCTCGGATAGACAACCAAACACAACGAGGTATTTTTTTTTGCGACTTCTTTTTTTTGCTGCTATTTGATTAAATATCTCGTTGATGCTTTCCTCTTTGGCGTCTCCGATAAACCCACATGTGTTGATGGCGATTACATCACAATCGTTTTGGAGGCGATCAAAATAAACGGTGTTTCCGTTGGCTGTGAGATGTCCTGCAATGTTTTCACTGTCAACGGTGTTTTTGCTGCATCCTAAAGTGATAATGTTGTAGGTCATAGTTTTTGATCGAATAGTGATGCTACAAAACTGTCTGGATTGAATAGTTGTAGGTCTGTCATCTGTTCGCCTAATCCGATATAGCGGACGGGTATTTTGAACTGGTCGCTAACTCCAATAACAACGCCGCCTTTTGCGGTTCCATCGAGTTTTGTAAGAGCCAATGCGTTGACTTCGGTAGCGGCTGTGAATTGTCGGGCTTGTTCCATGGCGTTTTGTCCGGTGGAGGCATCTAATACCAACAGCACTTCTTGGGGAGCATCGGGTATGATTTTTTGCATCACTTTCCGGATTTTTGACAGCTCGTTCATGAGCCCTATCTTGTTGTGGAGCCGGCCTGCAGTGTCGATGATGACTACATCGGTATTCCGCGACACAGCCGATTGCAGCGTATCGTAGGCTACGCTTGCGGGGTCGGCATTCTGCCCTTGACTGACGATGGGTACACCTACGCGTTCTGCCCACATGGTAAGTTGTTCAACGGCTGCTGCTCTAAAGGTGTCGGCAGCGCCCAGCAATACCTGTTTGCCTGCTTTCTTGTATTGGTAGGCCAATTTTGCAATGGTGGTGGTCTTGCCTACACCGTTTACCCCAACTACCAGAATAACGTATGGCTTTTGGCTGATAGGGGCTTCGAATGTGGTTGAGAATGTGTTGTTCCCGTGCCGTAGCAGTTGTGCAATCTCAGCTCGTAACACATTGTTCAATTCGCTGGTGCTGATGTACTTGTCTCGGCGGATTCGGTCTTGCAGCTGGTTGATGATTTTGAGCGTGGTCTCGACACCGACATCGGATGATATCAAAGTCTCTTCCAAGTTGTCAAGCACGGTATCATCAACGGTGGAATGACCAAATACTGTCTTAGTGAGCTTGGCTAAAAAGGAGGTCTTGGTTTTTTCCAAACCTTTGTTTAGTGTATCTTTCTCTTCTTTTTTGTTAAAAAGACCCATGGCGTGATTAAATTATAGGGATGCTTAGTTGTCGTTGACAATGATGTGGTGCAAATGTTATCGTCAATCTTTTAGTGAAGCCTCCATCTTTTGTTTGATATCTTTGTCAAAAATTGACTGATATTTCTCGTAGGAGTATTTGTGGTAGTCGCCAGATGCGAAATACCATAGGATTATTATCAGTTCGTCGGCAGGTTGGTAGCCTTGTAGTATTGTTAAGGTAGATTGGTCTGTGTTGCAAATGGCAAAAGAGGGGAACCCTAATTGTTTGCCCAACATGGCTTTGGTGAAGCTATGTAACGATGGACGGCCTCCTGGGGGCACGGCTGCTCCTGAATATTTCACGCCATTCCAACTGAATTGACTCTGCCCTTCGGCATTGAATTTGACAGGGATATAATACTTGTCTAACAGTTTTACAATGGTTGGATTGGTGAAGACATCACTGTCCATGCGTTTGCACCAACCACACCAAGAGGTGTAGAAGTCTATTAGATACAGTTTTGTGTTTTCTGAAATTTTGCTTGCTGACTCAATGCCACGCCAGTTGGCGCTTTTGGCTGTTTGTGACCAGATGGGAGCACTCGAGAGCAGCAACGTAAATAATGCAACAATCAAAAGATTTTTTTTCATAGCTATAATGTTTTGAGGTTTAATTCTACCAGTCGTATTGCCAGTCTGACTCTAAGTCTTGTTTGTGAGGGTCGTACACCTCTTCTCGTTCTTGCCGGTCGCGGATGCGGAACAGCCGGCCTAACCAGTCGTCTTGAGCCGATTTTTTTCGTGTGGCTTGCTGTTTGTCTTCTTGAATAATTTGACTTAGTTGTTGGATGTATTGGCTCATGTTGTCGAGATGAGTCGAGTCGGGTGTTGCGATGTGGGCACCAGTATAATAATGCCGGATAATGCTATCGTAGGCTATGCCCAATCGAACCATCCTGATGGCTCCTTCTTGGCTTAATCCTACGCCATGACCATACCCATGACCGTTGATTAAGACGTTATGGTTTATACTGTCGTATTCGATGCTGAAAAAAGTGGATTTTAGTCCTAAGTCTGTCCTTATCTTGGTGAGAGGAATGCCCAAAAGTTTGGACTGGCGATGTCTTTGAGTGAAGTGGAGAAGCGTATCTCTGTTTGCGCTATCAGTGATTATAATATGGTGTTTTTTTGCAAAGTAGTCGAGCCATTTTTTTTCGCTCATGGTCTTGGTCCAGTTGGCTTGTTTCATCTGTAACGAGAAGGTATCGACTACCGAACGCAAGTAGGGCATTGCCGACCGCCACACATCTTCACTGTTGGCAGTCTGTCCGCCAGAATTTGAATGAAAAGGTGTTTCGATAAGGTTGCCTAAACTATCAACGATAGTCTGCCCAGTGCTTTTCATCACGCCAAGTATGATTTCGGGGCGTGTGCATCGGTTGAGGTATGCCTGGCAGTGTACGTGATCGCAGAAATTGTAGCCATCGGCTTCATGTTTATTGATATTACGCAGTGCCCAAGTGCGTGATATGATAGCTTGTACACGATAAATATCGCTCTCTTTTCCGTAAATCTCGCTTTGAACAACTCCAGCGATATAGGTCTCAAATGCCACGTCGTTGATAATCACAAGTTGATTGCCTTTAGATTTGACAATCAGGTTGCCTTCGTATGTGCGACTTTTGGTTCCTTGTGGATTCAAACACAAAATACATGCGGTGTCAACGGCTTGAAAACGCACTGTTTTGTGGGTCCCATAGTTGTACCCGTTTATCGATATGTTGACGTTGCCGGCATTATCAACCAACTCCACGCTTTGACCTTGTGTAAGATTGGTATCTATCTGTAAGGTGTCGTCGGCAATGATATCGTAGGCACCTAAATCGAACGATATATTTATGCGTTTTATGATATTTGCTGAGAATAGCCGGACGCTGACGTGCTCAGCCATCACAGGGGTGATGGCTATGAGTAGCAGCGCTATGGAAGTGAGGCGTTTCAATGTTTGATGCTTTTAACTATTGCGTCAGCAACACGGTCGGATGTGCCTGCGCCTCCAAGTAGGTCGTGAAGGTGTTGGTATCCGCTTAATATGTTGTCTCGATCAGGACCATCGGTAACGATTTTTTGAAATTCCAGCTCCAGCCGTTTTTCGGTCAAGTCATTCTGAATCAACTCGCATACAACTGCTTTGTCTGCAATAAGGTTGACAAGCGATATATATTTGATGCGGTTGGCCACAAACCAGCGTGCTATAGCTATCGACAAGGCAGAGGCTTTGTAGCACACTACTTGAGGAACGTTGAATAGTGCGGTCTCCAAAGTGGCAGTACCAGAGCATACGATGGCTGCGTATGCTTTGTTCAAAATGCCGTAGGTGTCGTTGTAAACCACCGAGATATTGTCGCAATGGGCTTTCTGGATGTAGGGTTGATAAAACGCATCGCCAAGCAACGTCATGCCAGCAATCTCAAACTGATATTCTGGATGCGCTTTGGCCAGAGTTATCATCGGAGGCAGCATCTTCTTCAGCTCTTGTTTTCTGCTTCCAGGCAGCAGTGCGATGATTTTTCGATTGGTAATGCTTGCCAATATCTGTGGGGCAACGGTCATATTCTTTGTGGCCTCTTGTTCGATAGGGCTTTCCACTGGTTTTTGTTGCATGGATTGCACGGCATCCAGCAGCGGATGACCTACATACTGCGCCTGTGGGAAGTTGTTTTGGGCATAAAACTGCTGCTCAAAAGGGAGTATGTAGTATAGCGCATCTAAGTCGCGTCGCATAGAGTGAATGCGGTTTTTCTTCCAAGCCCACAGCTGCGGTGACACATAATGGTAGTTTCGGTAGCTGTGTTTTTTGGCCCAATGGGCAATCTTGAGGTTAAAACCAGGGTAGTCGATATAGATTATGGCATCGGGGGCAAACTGCTTGATGTCTTTTTTGCAAAAACTGATATTGCCAAGCACTGTGTGCAGATGCATCATCACCTCTACGAAACCCATGATGGCGAGCTCTTTTATGTGGCGAACTCTGGTGCCGCCTTGTTGAGTCATCAAGTCTCCTCCCCAAAAACGGATGTCGGCAGATGGATCTTTGCGTAGGAGTGCTTTCATCAAGAGCGATCCCAATAGGTCGCCCGATGCTTCGCCTGCTATGATGTAGTATTTCATGTGAATCCGAATGGTGAATAGTTGTAAGACTGCGTGATGGGAGCACTATATGCTGACGTTAGGTTGCTTGGTATAAAACATCATGTATAGGATAAACAAAACGAACAACGTGATGATGGCACCTTTGAGTGCTTGTGGATAATCCTTTGCTTTTGCATAGTAACGTATCAGTAGCAAGGGGGGGAGTGCGCACCCAGCAAACCAGTTGTAGTGGTCCAAAACGGGTTCGTGTAGTATCAAAAGCACGCATGCCAAGATGACTGCGGGCAGCAATGAAACTATCAAAGCAGCGGCAACGCCACTGATAGTGCTGTTTGTATGGAGTGGGTTATTCAATACGTGGAGTGATTATTGGAGTTGTTGTTGAATGATGGGCATGGCGTCGTAGTCGGTGTAGTCGGGGTGGATAGGCACTACGGACACATAACCTTGATGCAATGCGTATTCGTCTGTATTGGTATTGGTATCGTTGCAGATAAACTTGCCTGTAAGCCACCAATAAGGAGTGCCATGTGGGTCGATACGTTTTTCAAAACTATCGGACCAGTGTGCTTGTGCTGCACGGCATATCTTGATGCCTTTTTGCTGGTTGTAGGGCAGGTCTGGAATGTTTACGTTGAGCGATGTGTGTAGGGGTAGTCCGTTTTGAAG
>JAGHVA010000092.1 GCA_018064565.1 Candidatus Colimorpha onthohippi | reverse complement strand
GAATGGTTCCGCAGTACTGTCGGAATAGACCTTCAGCAGGTGATAGTGATACACACTGTCGCACACGCCATGTACTGCCAGTGGTATGGTATCATATACATCCTCGGCATCGGCTGTAAACCGCAGGTGCTGGTGCGTAATCAGCGAGTCGCAAACACTATATACTGGCACCTCTTCCTGCTGGAGGTTATACAACTCGAGGTGCAGCCTATACACCGAATCGCAGCGCACATCGGAGCCGCTTACCGTAAAGGCATTGTTGACATAGCTGCTATAGTTGCCTTGCGATGTGAGGTACTGCAAGTGCCAGATTGTGTCATGGCATACGGTAGCTGTATCAAAATGCCAACGGCTGTCGTGCAGTTTAACGTTGATGGTATAAACGCTGTCGCAAACCGAGCCCACAGCATTCCGAACTGTATCATACACGGTAGTGTCTTGTCCAGCAATAAGCGTTTTGGCTGAATTAGCAGAGTATTCTTCAGCAAACGATCCTTTGTGGAAGAACGAATAGTTGCGCCACAACAAGGAGTCGCAAACCTCTCGATTATCGACAGCGGCTTTTTGCAAGTGATAGACCGTAAGATACAACTCGTAAACCGAATCGCACTGATAATCGTCGGTCTCGTCAATGCGTCCCACAATACCGCTGATGCGGTACTCATAATGGTTATCGGCTGTATTTTTGGTAATACTACGCTGCTGGTATTTCCATAAGATGCTGTCGCATGCAGCCAGCGTATCACGTAGCGTGTCGTGGTCAAATATCGACAGATGAATTCTATAGAACGAGTCGCAAACGCCATGAACGGCATTAACTACCGTTAAGGTATCATAACCACCATTCACAAACTTGGACCGGTCGGCAAGTGTGTAGGTCTTGGCAGGAATTGAGTTGGTAGGTTGCCAGGTATATTCGCGACAAGCCGATTGCTGATCCACGCTAAATGTGCTATCGCTATATACCGTAACATTCATCGTATATAAGCTGTCGCAAGCCGACACCAACGTCCCGTTGCCTGAATACACTACGCCTACCGAGGTGTGATGGTAGGCACCCGTCGTTTTGACATTGTGCTCCCACCAAACAAGACTATCGCAGACCGTCTCTGCCGCTTCAACAATACTATCGTTGTTCAGACGGAGATGCAATGTGTAGAGCGAATCGCAACGGCTTGCCACCCTAAACTCGTTGTGAGCACCCGCTGGGCGGTGGTTGGCATTCAGATCTGCTATCACCTGTTGATTGGGTATATTACGAACCGAATCGATAAATACCGTATCGGAAACATGAAGCACATACTTGTCGTTCGTCGTAGAAGAGGCATCTGCCAACTCCTGACTTACAAAGAAGGCAGCATCACGCCATTCAAAGGTCTTGCATGCCACATAGGCAGCAGTGTCCTGAACAGTGTCTGAATAGATGAACAGACGCAAGGTATATACACTATCGCAAGTACCCTCTCTTGCCACACGATTGACAACATTCTCATAGAGCGTGTCGGTACGGAAC
>JAGHVA010000096.1 GCA_018064565.1 Candidatus Colimorpha onthohippi | reverse complement strand
TCATTGTACATGTTCAAAACATCGTAGTTGTTCACATAATCTGCAAGTTCATTCAAACCTTTTATGGATTTTAACTTTAACTTTGAAAGAGGTTCCATAGCATCTTGCTTGGTGATGGTTTTAGTTTTGTCAAAATTGGTGAGGATTATTTTAAACCCCCAATTTTTTAATTTTTTATTGCGTAATATTTCTGTGATTTTCTGAAATTGAGCACGAATGTCTTTTTGGAATTCTTCTATCTTGCAATATTCAATAAGATAATAAATAAATGTACCATCATCCTTTAAAACAGTTTCATAATTCTCACACACAGCTTCATTTCCTCCTCCAACATCGTGTGTATCTTTAATAGTTACTTTTTTGCCATCCAAATTTAATTGGAACGCAGAAATATTCATTTGCATTATCGTGCTTTTATATCCATCTAAAGGTTTATTTTGCAACCTATTCCAAAGTGATGTTTTCCCAGCCCCTAGATGGCCAAGAATAACAATTGACCTCGTTTCTGGTGTCGGTTCTTTGGATAATTTGGATAGTATAGAACGAATCCATTCCCTTATTTTTCTTATTGTTCTATTCATGATTTTATGTTATTTGTTTCGTTTCCCCAAAAGCATAAAACTTATCTTTTCATCTTCTGGACTTTTCTGTTTCAAGGCACTTGCAACTCCAGAAACGGCAAGATAGCCGGCTAGGTTCGTAAGAACTCCAGAAGCAATAGTCTTCAAGATATTATCCTTGACGGAAAGACCTATCTTATTGTTGATTCTGACATACATAGTCCAAATGTTTCCAGCTCCGGCAGCCATATCCACACCGGGAATTGGAATCCATGCAGAACCGACAGCTATACCACTATGCAGTTTAACTACATCTGAAATCTCTTTTGGAAGCATTTTGTCGGCACTCTTATTTAGAACTTCCACCAATTCAATAGCGGTATGAAGAAGATGAGTATTATTCATATTATCCAATTTTGACACAATCAATATAAGCTGTACTTAATGCTCCAATCTTTTGAATGTCTATTCCGTAAATGCGATAGAAAGCGTTGGCGACTGCTGTTTTGTCGGCTATAACTGGATTTGACATACTATTGGTAACGACATCTACTGTCATCCCTTTCTCTACCCTCTGACCGCTTGTCAATTTTGGGGCTTTTACCGTAATGCGATAAACTGGCATAGCCTATTTCTTTCTTTTCTGCCAGCAAGTCCGCAAATCCAGCTATTGTTTTACATTTAGAACTGTAAGACATGAAAAAAGGCGCAGACTTTATCGCTTCTCGTACAACTATCAGAAGGAACAGAAACGCCACTGAGGGCTATTTCTCCGGCCAAGGTAAGATACAACCTCAAACAGATTCTACGATTTACAATACTCTTACGCCTATCATAAACGACTCACTTTCATGAACCGAGAATGATCAGGATAAAAGCATACCTGCAAAATCGTCTCTGTTTTTGAACCTTGGCCGGGTTTCTCTGATTAAGACAATTAGCAATGCCTTTTTACTATGTCTGCTTTCGGCACAAAAAAAATATATGCCAAAAAGCGTTGCAAAGGTACGACTTTTTTTCGAGGTTTTGCTGTTGTTGTGCATTTTTTTGTATCTTTGCAACTTGATTTTTAGGGGTGTATGGATTTTTAGTTGAGTTTTATTAAACTCCTAACTTGTGTTCGCTTTTTTGTTGGCGTTGCGTCTTGCTTTAATGTTTTTATTGTCATAAAAATAGGTGATATGAAACTACTCTTTTGCATTCTGTTTGTATTGTTTTTTGTAGGAAGGGGAGCGTCGGTGTGTGCTCAGTCATCGCAGACGGTACCCAATGGCAACAATGGGGCTTTGGCAGGTTTGTTTTCGGTGGCAGAGGGTAGGCAAGTGCGATTTTCAAAGGGCAACCTGCAATACTCCACCAAGGGTACGCATGCTTGTGCCGATGGTACCACCAAACCTGGCACATGGCGTTTTGCAGAGTATCAGTACTCCTATGTAGGCAGTGCATCGCAAGTAAGCTATTATAATGATAAGCCATCAGGCAATGTGCCTGGTAGCGACAATGCCAATATTGGTAGTAGTTATGAAGGTTGGATAGACCTCTTTGGGTGGGGCACCAGCGGCTACAATGGCTGTGAACCATTTTGGAGTACCATGGCAGAACTTAGATATGGTCCCGCTGGTGAGTATAACCTTACTGACACCAATGCCAATTACGATTGGGGGGTATATAACGCTATCAGCAATGGTGGCGATGTGCCTAATAAGTGGCGAGTGCTCACCATGGATGAGTGGGAGTACATGTGTAGCGGTCGAGTCTATGCCGCATCTAAGTGGGGATATGCCACAGTAAATGGAGTTCAAGGGGTTGTATTCTTGCCCGACAACTGGACATTGCCAACCAGTTGCACGTTTACATCTGGTTGCGAAAGTGGCTGGACAACCAATAGTTATACTGACAGTCAGTGGGTCGCTTTGGAAACGGCAGGTGCCGTATTCTTGCCTGCCGCAGGCTATAGGTATGGCGTTCAGCTTAATATTGATAACCCCGATGGCTATTACTGGTCGTCAACGGCTTATTTTAACAAATACGCCTCCCGACTGGACTTCAATAGCAGCCAACTCAGAACAAACTACAGCAGTTTTCGTTCCTACGGATACTCCGTGCGTCTGGTGTGTGAGTAGAATTAAAGTTAAGGTGCCATTATGCAACGTTCATTTAGTATAAATACCTTACACGATAAAATAATTAGTTAATCATGAAATTATTTACTAAACTATTGTGTCCAGTGCTATTGTTTTTATTATCAGTAGCTTGTTCAAAAGATCCGGATGAAGAGCAATCGCAACCTAATATTGAGGTAGATTGCTTGGAAGGTTGTTTGCCTGGCGTGTTTTCGGTGTCAGAAACCAAAACAGTTCGTTTTAGTCAAGGCAATCTTCAGTATTCTATCATTGGCACACATCGGTGTGCAGATGATACCTCTCTGACTGGCACATGGCGCTTTGCTGCCAATCAATACGACTACATAGGTAGAGCCAATGAGGATAACAGTGGCAGTGATATTAGCTGGATAGACCTCTTTGGGTGGGGAACCAGCGGGTACAACAACTGCATCCCGCAGCTGCATTCCACAAATAATAGCGATTATGGGGCATTAGGCTGTAACAATCTTACAGAAAGCAACGCTAACTACGACTGGGGAGTGTATAACGCTATCAGCAATGGTGGAAATGAGGTCGGTAAGTGGCGAACGCTGACCAAGGATGAATGGGAATATTTGCTGAATAATAGAGCCAATGCCTCGTCCAAGTGTGGGCATGCTACGGTGAATGGAGTGAATGGGGTAGTTTTGTTGCCCGATAGTTGGACGCTGCCAGAAAACTGTACGTTTATAGCAGGTCATGACAGTTGGTGGACTACCAATGTTTACACTGAAGAGCAGTGGGAGGCTATGGAGGCAAAAGGTGCGTTGTTTTTGCCCGACGCAGGCTATAGGTATGGTACTACGGATGGTGTGTTTACTGGTGATATGGGTGGCGGTGGTTACTATTGGACTTCTACTGTTGAGGGTAGTAGTTACGCATATGGTCTGTATTTTTTCAGTCATAACATTTACCCAGACTACGATTGCCGCAACAGTTGCCTATCCGTGCGGCTGGTGTGTGAGTAGGGGGTGCTACCAACTTAAAACTAAGTGTAATAAATAAGGTGCTTAAAATGAAACAATCGATGCAAAAGATATTGGCGCAACTAAAAAAGCACAACCTACTATGTGTAGCAGGTATCGTGCTGCTATTGGCATCTGTTGTTGTTACCTCGCATACGTTAGATAAGACCAATATTATCAGGTATGTAGTATGGGCTATAGGACTATTGGTGTTGGTCGGTATGGTGCTGGTTCAAAAACCATCGCATTCTCTCCGACTGTCGTGGGGTGATGTGGCTCTGCTGCTATTTGTAGCGTTGCAGTGGTGCTCGGTTGCGTGGGCTACCAATGTGCAAGAGGCTCTCTTCGAGGCGTCAAGGTGGACACTCGCCGCTGTTACACTGCTTGTCTTTGAATCATTATTCCGTCGTTCACCAGCCCGTGTTATCCTCTTGCTTGCCAGGGTATCGGTAGTAGTGTCGCTTATCGCATTGGGAGTGGCTATAGTTCAGTCTATTCAAGGCGGGTCGTGGCTGGATCGCTACTACATTGTATCGCTGTTTGTGCATAAAGGCGTGTTCTCGATGATGTTGCTGCTATTGCTGATGTTTCCTATCCTTTTGTTGCGCTTGCGCTTGTCTCGACATCGCTGGTTGTATTGTGTTGTGGTGTTGTTTAATAGCATAGCAATAGTGTATCTGCAGTCGCGGTCGGTATGGATTGCTGCTTTAGCTATTGTGGCATCGTACGTCTTGTTTGCATGCCATAAATTATGGCACCGCAAGCGGGGCCGTCTGCTTCTTTTTGGATGCTATGTAGTTGCGAGTGTTGCGGTCGTGGTAGGGTGTGGTTGGTTTGTGCGGTTGTCGTTGTCATCACCCAATCAGTCGTCGGGCATATTGGCAAACACCACCATCTTGGAGCGGCAAAAATTGTGGGGTATGACATTTGATATGATTAGTCACCGCCCGTTGTTGGGGTGTGGCGTGGGCAATTGGAAGGTCTGTTGTGGAGAAGCATCTACCAAAGAGGTCTTTTCGATGGATGTGCTCAACTTCAAGTTTGTGCGCCCACACAACGACTGGCTTCGCATTATCTCAGAAGTGGGATATGTGGGGTTTGCACTGCTGGTTGTAGCATTTGGCTTGCTCATTGCCACGGCAGACGGCAGCTCGTCGGGTAGGTCGTTGCGGAGGCGACAGATTACCAACTGTGCAGCCTCGTTTTTGGTAGGTGTCTTGATATATGGTTTGTTTGACTTTCCTATCGACCGTACCGAACTATTGCTGTGGTCGGTTATCGTGGTCGCCTGTGTGGGAGGAATGACTGACAATGGTTGGCAGATGCAAAGGCGTGGCTGGGTGGCTGTTGGGGTGCTATTGCTCGCCATCGTAGGGGTAGGTTCCTGTAGGCTACATAGCGAGTATCAGTTGTGCGAGGCTTCACGCTGTTTTCAACTAAAAAAATGGCGGCAGGCAGATATTCGTCTCAGTAAGAGTACAAGTTTTGTCTGCTCGCTCACATCCGAAGGCGACCCCATAGCCTATTATCAAGGCATGGCTCGCACCTTCCAAAACAAGCCAGCGTTAGACTGCTTTCTGCAAGCCGAACAAGCCAGCCCGTGGCATAAATTTACATTGTGCGAATTGGGAAGGCTTCAATATAACCAATGTCATGATGCCGACAAGGCAATCCAATATCTACAGCGGTGCATCTATGTCAGCCCCAGTCAATTGTTGCCTTACATCTATCTGGCTGAGGTATATCAGTCAAAACATCAATACGATGATGCTATAAATGTATTGAAAAGCTTTGACCTAAAAGGTAAGCAGCAGGCTATAGATATCATGACCTGGCATTATCTGGAAGGACCCGCTGCCGAGTACTATACCCACCAGGTTATTCCTGCCGATAGCATCGCCATACAAACTGCTATGGCTAATTGTTTGGATGCAGCCAGCCGATATGTGCAAGTGCTACAGTCTTGCTTAAACAGTTCTCTTCCTTAACATCAGAGCATTCAATGGTTGATAGGCGGGCTTATCCTACCGTAATTTTCCCTTTCTAAAAAAAATATTGTTGTCCGGTAAAACTTTTGCTGTTGGTAGCGTTATGCTGATTGAAAAGTCCCCCTATTTTCCTGATTACGACTCAATAGACGTTTTTTTCTCCAGTAGACGTGTGGG
>JAGHVA010000219.1 GCA_018064565.1 Candidatus Colimorpha onthohippi | reverse complement strand
ATTTGGTGGAACATCAAGACGTTTTACACAAATAATCAAAACGTTAAAACAATATGGCAAAGAAAAACAAAGAAGCAAGAGTCAAAGTTATTTTGGAGTGCACTGAGCAGAAGGCGAGTGGAGTGGCTGGTATGTCTCGCTATGTCACCACGAAGAACAAGAAGAACACGCCGGAGCGTTTGGAACTTAAGAAGTATAATCCGTTCTTGAAGAAAGTAACTGTCCATAAAGAAATCAAGTAAATTATAGGAGGAACCGTACTATGGCAAAAAAAGTTGTTGCAACCCTTAAAACTAACACTGGCAAGAGTTACGCGAAGGTCATCCGCATGGTCCGTTCTCCTAAGACGAACGCCTACATGTTCAAGGAGGAGGTTATCCCAGCTGATAACGTTCAAGAATATCTAAAGAAGAAATAATTATTCTTTCATAAGCTTTTGTTTTGCCTCGTGTCTCTTTTGGGATACGAGGTTTTTTTTTCTGTGTGCATGGAGAACGGCGGCAGTACCATTTTGCCTGTATGGCTATTTAGGAGTGGAATTTGGTTGGGGGCAGATTTTGTGATAGATGACGCAAAAACCGCTAAAACCACCGGAACTACCAGAATCCACCAGACCCGGCCAGTTAGTTAAAGTGTTTGCATTTTGATGAGTTTTTGATACACGCCGCCGCTGGTTGAAAGGGTTGTGTGGGTGCCTTGTTCAACAATCTGACCTTTGTCAAGCACTACAATCTCATCAGCGTTTTGTATAGTACTCAGCCTATGTGCAATTACAACGCATGTCCTACCTTGCATCAATTGCTGCAGTGCTTGTTGAACCGCATGTTCTGATTCTGCATCAAGGGCAGATGTGGCTTCATCAAGGATAAGTATAGGTGGATTTTTTAGAATGGCTCGTGCGATGCTAATCCGTTGGCGCTGTCCACCGCTGAGTGTAATGCCCCGGTCGCCTATCAGGGTGTTGTATCCTTGTGGCAGTTGCTCGATAAATTCATCGGCATGAGCCATTTTAGCTGCATGTTTAATGGCTTCGATGCTTATATTTTCTTGTCCAAAGCCAATGTTGTTGGCTACGGTGTCGTTGAACAGGATACATTGTTGTGATACCAATCCTATTAGGCTGCGAAGCGAATTTATGTTTACCTCTTTGATTGGTATCCCATCCAGAGTGATGCTGCCTTCGGTGCAGTCATAAAAGCGAGGCAGCAAATCGACAAGAGTGGTCTTGCCAGCTCCGGAAGGACCGACGATGGCTATGGTTCTGTTTTTTTTGACAGAAAGGTTGATATGGCTCAACACATACACGGGTTTGGCGTCTGCTTCGTTGGGTGTGTAGGCAAAGCTTACGTCGTGATAATCTATGCGGTCGTTGAAACTGTCAATTATTTGTGCGTTAGGTTGTTCGATAATTGTCTCATCTGCGTCGATGATTTGGAAAAATCGTGTAGCGGAGGCATTGCCTTTTTGGAGGTTGTTGTAGGCTTTGATGATGCTGTTTACGGGTGGTATCAGTCGTACAAATATGATAACGAAAAAGATGAATACAGAAGGTTGCAGTTCACCTTTGAAAGCCAGAGTGCCACCGATGATAAGTATGGCTACCAGAGCGATGGTTCCCAATATTTCAGAGAGTGGTCCGCCAAGCTCGCGGCGGCGTACTACTTTAGTCATGGTGTGGGCGTAGTCGTTGTTGGCGGCTTCGAAGCGCTGTTGTTGGTTGTGTTGTTGGCCGTACGACACAATGGTCTTGATACCACCAATACTTTCGTCAAGTATTGAGAAAAGCTGTCCTAACTTGGTTTGACCTTTGGTTGAGTTGCGCTTCAGGCTTTTGCCGATTACGCCAATCAGCATTATGGCGATAGGTAGTATTATCAAGAAATATAAGCATAGCTTAGGGCTGATAAATATGAGTGTGGCAACAAAAAAAAGTATATTGATTGGGTCTTTGGCCAAAGCTGTGATGGTTGTAACACAACTCCACTCCACATCGTCAAGGTCATTACTCATGCGGCTGATGACATCGCCTCTCCGTCGGGCATTGAAATAGGATACGGGCAGGATTGTTATTTTGTGGTACACGTCGTCTCTCAGATGTTGTATGATGCCGTGTCGAATGGGTGCCATATAATACAATGCCATGTATCTAAACAAATTGGATAACAAAGACGCTCCGATATACAATCCAGATACTGCCAATAGGCATTGCCATACCCCATATTGGTTTTTTGTTTGGTAGAGTAGCCAGATGAGGCAGTCGGTCAGCGACTGCTGATCGAATGCGATTGTTGGGGCTATGGCAGGGGGCTGTGTCATGCCGAAGAGCAACTCTACAAAAGGTATAATCAGTGCAAACGAAGTGAGGTTAAATACTACATGAAGTAGGTTAAATACTACATGAAGTGTGATGGCTAAAGGGTAATATCTTAAGTAGCGGAATACGCGCCAAATAGGTTTCATTGGGACAAATCAATTATGTTTTTCGCAATATATGTGGAGTATCGTAGTGTTTCCGATTGTCTGTTTAAGTCGGCTGGGTCTTAATTTTTTGGACAATAGGTAGTTGTGTATCTGTTCAGAAATTGTTTTATTGGGGGCTTCGATGGTGGCTGAGCTGGTAGGATTGTTTAGTAGGAATTGTATGTAGATGTCAAGCAGCCGTTGGTCAATGGGGCGCAGTTTTTGCTGGGTAGGGTTGATGTTGAGTGTGATAGGGTTGTGATTTTCGATGGGTTTCAATTGTATGTGGTCGGGTAATAATCCAGGGGTGCGTTGAGGTAATCCTATAGAAGCGAAAGGGATATAACCAGGAGCTTGTACAGATATGAGGTTAGTTTCGTGGGTAGAGATCATTATTCGATACTTTCCGCTGGTATCTATAAGATAAACAGCAGGCAGGGTGGCGGTGCGGTCGATGGTTATTGTGGCTGCAAGTGGCAGGCCGTTTGTGGAAGTGATAATACCTTGGCTAAAGGTCATCGACTCGGGTCTTGCGGCAGGGTATAGGTCAAACGACAGAATATCTGCTCCCCCAAGTCCTCTTACGGGATGTCTGCCCGCATAGTAGGCTGTGGCTCCGTTGGCTGTTACGCCAAGACAGATATCATCGCCTTCGCCGTTGATGGGCAGTCCTAAATTGGATGGCTGCTCGGTGGTGGGGTCGTCAAGGTTAATGAAATACATGTCGTAGCCACCGAAACCTTGCCAGCCATCGGATGCAAAATAGAGCGTGTGTCCATCAGCGTGGATGAACGGACATTTCTCGTTGCCGGCTGTATTGATTGTTGAGCCCATGTTGGCTGGGCGGCTCCAATCGCCATTGGGCAGGCGGTGGCAGTGCCAGATGTCTGTGCCTCCCAATCCGCCAGGACGGTTGGAAGCGAAGTATAGGTGTTGTCCGTCAGCGCTTATGCTGGGTTGTGCGTCCCATGATCGGTCGTTATTGATAGGTGTTCCGAGGCTCTCAAATGGTTGCCAGATGCCGCCAATCAGTTGGCTGTTGTATAGGTCGAAGTTGTTGTAGCCATTGCGGTTTTTGGTAGAAGCGGATAGGTAGCAGTGTTTCCCATCAGCGGTTATGGTGATACCTCCCTCGC
>JAGHVA010000051.1 GCA_018064565.1 Candidatus Colimorpha onthohippi | reverse complement strand
CGTCGCTTCGCTTGCCATTATTCGCAGAAATTTATTGTTAAGCAGTGCTATTCGCTAAATTATTTTATTGAGTTGTGCTCATGACCTCCCTTTGGTCGGTTGGGCTATGTATGCTATCGGACTTTCAGCCCGTTTACTGGACAGCAATAGAATTATATAAAAAAATGGGGGCTTTCTGCCCCCATTTTATTTGGGTAAGCCGTTAATATTAACGATTTACAAACTTATAGTCTTTGCCCAGATAATAAGCTTGATCACCAAGCATATCTTCAATGCGCATCAACTGGTTATACTTACAGATACGGTCGGTACGGCTGGCGCTACCCGTCTTAATCAAACCCGCATTCATAGCCACTACAAGATCAGCAATAGTAGTGTCTTCTGTCTCTCCGGAGCGGTGAGAGATGATAGCGGTATAGTTGTTGCGCATAGCCAAATTGACAGCATCGATAGTCTCGGTTAATGTACCAATCTGATTGAGTTTAATCAATATAGAATTGGCGACTTTACGGTCGAGACCCATACGCAGACGCTCCACATTGGTTACAAAGAGATCGTCTCCAACCAATTGACAACAGTCGCCCATTGCATCGGTCATCTTTTTCCAACCATCCCAATCATCCTCTGCCATACCGTCTTCGATAGAGATAACTGGATACTTCTTGACCCACTCACCCCAAAAATCGACCATCTGAGCAGGGGTCAACTCTTCGCCAGTACTCCATTTCAACTTGTAAACATTTTTGTCTGCATCATAAAACTCGCTGGCAGCGGCATCGAGAGCGATATAGACATCCTGACCTGGCTTGTAACCAGCCTTCTCAATAGCCTGAAGGATACACTGAATAGCTTCTTCATTGCTACCCAAGTTGGGGGCAAAACCACCTTCATCACCAACATTGGTTGACATTCCTTTTGCTTTCAGCACACTACGCAAATTGTGGAATACCTCAGCACCCATGCGAAGAGCCTCCGAGAAAGTCGGAGCACCTACAGGCATAATCATGAACTCTTGAAAATCGATGCTATTGTCGGCATGAGAACCACCATTGAGGATATTCATCATAGGAATAGGGAGCGTGTATGCACCACAACCACCGAAATAGTGATAAAGCTCTTGTTGACTTTCCATTGCAGCAGCTTTGGCGCATGCCAACGAGACACCAAGGATAGCGTTTGCACCCAAACGGGACTTATTCTCAGTACCATCAAGCTCGATCATCTTGTAGTCGATACTTTTTTGATTCTCGACATACATGCCTCTCAGCTCTTCGTTAAGGACAGTATTAACATTATTGACGGCTTTAAGGACGCCTTTGCCCATATAGACGGACTTATCGCCATCGCGAAGTTCACAAGCTTCATGGACGCCAGTAGAGGCACCCGAAGGGACAGCCGCGCGACCAAAAGCACCAGCCTCGGTATAGACATCAACTTCAACCGTAGGATTACCACGAGAGTCGAGAATTTGACGACCCTTGATACCAATAATTTGTGACATAATTAAATCTGGTTATTTTATGAGTACGGCAATATCTTACAAAAAAATGACAATACCCTACTCGATTATACATTCAAACAAAAGGAATGCAAGAAAAATACCCACATTCCTTTTGTTTATCAAAATCTAAAGAACTCTTTTCAAAGATAACAATTATTCGGCCTTTGGCGACTCTTCGGCAGTTTCTGCCACAGGAGCCTCAGTAGTTTCTGCCACAGGAGCCTCAACAGCTTTCTTGCCACGGCTACGACGGGTAGTACGAGCCTTCTTGTCGGAGACTTCCTTCAACATATTCTCGTTATAGTCCACCAACTCGATGATACACATCTCGCTGTTGTCACCATGACGGATACCAGTTTTAAGGATACGGGTATAACCTCCTGGACGATTAGCAACTTTTTGTGACACCTCACGGAACAGTTCATTAACAGCCTCTTTGCTGTGAAGATAACTGAACACAACACGACGATTGTTCATAGAATCCTCTTTTGAACGAGTGATGAGGGGTTCGACATAGACCTTTAAGGCTTTAGCCTTAGCCACAGTGGTCTCAATACGCTTGCTGATAATCAGCGACGTGGCCATATTGGAAAGCATAGCAACTCTATGCGCGTGAGTTCTTGACAGATGATTAACTTTGCAACCGTGTCTCATAACTTACTATTCTTTATCAAGTTTATACTTAGAAATATTCATACCGAACTCAAGGTTTTTGGATGCGACCAAATTTTCGAGTTCAGTGAGTGACTTTTTACCGAAATTTCTGAATTTCAACAAATCGGCCTTATTGTAGGCAACCAATTCACCCAAAGTCTCCACCTCAGCGGCTTTCAAGCAATTGAGAGCGCGCACTGACAAATCCATATCGGTAAGTTTTGTCTTGAGCAACTGACGGATATGATTGGTGGTCTCGTCAAATTCCTCTTGAACAGGCTTAGACTCCACCTCCAGCGTAATACGCTCGTCAGAGAAGAGCATGAAGTGCTGAATAAGGATAGTTGCAGCCTCTTTCAAAGCCTCCTTAGGATGTATAGAACCGTCTGTCTCAATATCGAACGTCAGTTTTTCATAGTCGGTACGCTGCTCAACGCGATAGTCGCTGATTTCGTACTTGACATTCTTGATAGGCGTATGGATAGAATCGATAGCGATAACACCAATAGGATCAGATGCCTTTTTGTTCTCATCGGAGGGGACATAGCCACGCCCTTTATCGATAGTAAGTTCGATATGCAGGGATGTGGACACTTCCATGTGACAAATCTCAAGGTCAGGATTTAGGACTTGAAAACCGCTAAGATAATTGTTCAGGTCGCCAGCCTTGAAGACGCTCTGATTAGCAATGTCAAAAACGATTTTCTCGTTTTCATAATCCTCGATTTGACGACGAAAACGCACTTGTTTGAGATTGAGTATAATATCAGTCATGTCCTCAACAACGCCCTTAAGCGAAGAGAACTCATGATCCACACCATCGATTCGCACAGAAGTGATAGCATAACCTTCGAGAGAAGAGAGAAGCACACGGCGAAGGGCGTTACCTATCGTGACACCATAACCAGGTTCCAAAGGACGGAATTCAAACAAGCCACGGTAATCATCAGCCTCGAGCATAACGACCTTATCGGGTTTCTGGAAAGATAATATTGCCATTGTATTCCTTAATTTGATAATTGTTGATTTGTTGATTTGAGCAATGTTGACTTGAAGTTTGTTGATTTGTTGACTTGACAAATACCACAAATCAACATTTCAACAATTCAACAACCTAAAACTACTACTTAGAGTAGAGCTCAACGATGAGCTGCTCGTTGATATTCTCAGGAATATCGGCACGCTCGGGGTAGTTCATGAACTTACCTGCCATTTGGTTGGCATCCCACTCAAGCCAAGCATAATTGTTGGCGCGAGAGGCAACGGCATCGGTAATGACTTCAAGCGACTTGGAACGTTCGCGGACAGAAATGATATCACCTTCTTTAAGTTGGTAAGAAGGCACGTTAACCACATTACCGTTAACTGCAATATGACGATGCGATACAAGCTGACGGGCTTGTGCACGGCTACGAGCGATGCCAAGACGATAGACTACGTTGTCCAAACGGGACTCAATAAGTTGAAGCAACACCTCGCCGGTAACACCACCACGACGGGAAGCCTCAGCATATAACTTACGGAACTGACGTTCCAAGATACCATAAATATACTTGGCCTTCTGCTTTTCTTGAAGCTGAGTGCCATATTCAGACATTTTGCCGCGACGACGGTTCTGGCCATGCATGCCAGGAGCATAAGGCTTTCTATCATACGCCTTGTCAGGACCGTAAATCGGCTCATGAAATTTTCTTGCAATTTTGGTTTTAGGACCTGTATATCTTGCCATAATAATTCAAAAAAAAATGAGATAATAAACTAACTTGGCTGAACTGTGACTGCCGCCGAAAAGTAAGAGACGGCATCTCGAGCAAACCAAGACTACGAAATTGATTACACGCGGCGACGTTTTGGAGGACGACAGCCATTGTGTGGCAACGGGGTAATATCAACAATTTCAGTAACCTCAATACCACAGCCATTGATTGCGTATAGCAGATTCACGTCCTTGACCAGGTCCTTTTACAAAGACCTTAACTTTTCTTAGGCCAAAATCATAAGCAACCTTACCGCAATCTTCCGCAGCCATCTGAGCGGCATACGGAGTGTTTTTCTTCGATCCGCGGAAGCCCATTTTTCCAGCAGAGGACCAAGAAATCACTTGACCGGCATTGTTCGTCAATGAAATAATGACGTTATTAAATGATGCAAAGATGCATGCTCTTCCCTGTGCTTCAACTTTTACGACTCTTTTCTTAGTCGGTTTAGAAGTTTTTGCCATAATTTTTTTTTGTTGTGCTTGATTTTACATTACTACCAGAAGCTCCTTTATCAAAAATATCATCCGCTTCCGGGCGCTACTCAATGCTTATTATTTGGTAGCTTTCTTCTTGTTAGCGATAGTCTTTTTCTTACCCTTACGAGTACGAGCGTTGTTTTTGGTACTTTGACCACGGAGAGGGAGACCAAGACGATGACGGATACCGCGATAGCAACCGATATCCATAAGACGCTTGATATTCATCTGAACCTCCGAACGGAGAGCACCTTCCACTTTATACTCATCGTTGATGATAGTACGCAAAGCGTTTTGCTCATCATCCGTCCAGTCTTGAACCTTTTTGTTCTCATCGATGCCAGCCTTTGCCAGAATCTGAGAAGCAAGGCTACGACCAATACCGTAGATGTAAGTCAAACCTATAACACCTCTTTTGTTTTTGGGTAAGTCAATACCAGCAATACGTGCCATAAACTAAATTAATCTTTTTGTTGATGTGTTCATTGATAACGCTGAATTTACTGAATTGTGGCATAATCTATATTCAACTGTTTGTCAGCCATAACAAGCAAAATAAATACAAATCACGCCAAGAAACAGACAAAAACAGACGCATCAACCTTGTCTTTGTTTGAATTTTGGGTTTTTCTTGTTGATAACATAAACCACTCCCTTACGACGAACGACCTTGCATTCGGGAGATCTTTTCTTTACAGAAACTCTTACTTTCATTTTTTTATTGTTTAATCTAATTACTTCTTATTAACAGACTATAAACAAAGCTAAGAAGCCATAACTATTTGTGGCGATAAGTGATGCGACCTTTTGTAAGATCATAAGGAGACATCTCAACTTGAACTTTGTCGCCAGGAAGGATTTTTATGTAATGCATGCGCATTTTTCCAGAGATATGGGCAAGGATTTGATGTCCATTTTCCAGTTCAACACGAAACATCGCATTACCTAACGACTCTGTTACCGTACCATCCAATTGTATAGAAGCCTGCTTTGCCATTTACTTGTTTTATTGATTGATAAATTACTGTTCGATAAAATCGAAGCTTGAAAGGATTTCTGGACCATTGGCACCAATAGCCACTGTATGCTCAAAATGAGCCGCATTTTTGCCATCTTTAGTTCGGCATGTCCAACCGTCCTCCTTAGAGAACTTCACATTTTTGGATCCCGCACAAATCATAGGTTCTATGGCTATCACCATGCCCTCCTTAAGGAGCGGACCAGTACCTTTGACACCAAAGTTAGGCACATTGGGAGACTCGTGCATTTTGAAACCTACGCCATGTCCACACAACTCTCGCACTACTGAAAAGCCATTTTTCTCGCAATACGACTGTACAGCAGCACTGATGTCACCGATGCGGTTGCCTGCTTTACACTTTTCGATACCCAAATATAGGGATTCTTTGGTAACAGTAAGTAGCCGTTTCATATCATCGGAAATTTCACCCACAGGGAAGGTATAGGCTGAATCGCCCACATAACCATCAAGATCTACAACACAATCGACGGATACATTATCGCCCTCACGCAAAAACAAGCTATCGGATGGGATACCATGGACGACAACATCATTGACAGAGATACAAAGTGCCGATGGGAACCCTTCAAAACCTTTGCAGAGAGGGATGCCACCATTGTCACGAATAAACTGCTCACCAATATGGTCAAGATAAGCAGTAGTTACCCCTGGACAGATATGACGCCCCACCTCGGCGAGAGTTTTCCCAACGAGGAGGGCGCTTTCTCTGATAAGCTCTATCTCTTCTTTTGTCTTAAGGCAGATCACTTCGAAACGTATTGAATAGATTACATACCCATACCACCGCGGCCTTTGATACGCCCAGTCTTAGTGAGACCATCGTAATGACGCATCAACAAGTGGCTTTCTATCTGCTGTAGCGTGTCTAAGATAACACCGACCAAAATCAACAATGAAGTGCCACCATAAAATTGGGCGAACTGAGTATTTACACCGAACAAACGGATAATAGCGGGAAGGATAGCCACGATTGCCAAGAAGATTGAACCAGGGAGCGTAATCTTTGAAAGGATATCTTCAAGGTACTCCGCAGTTTTCTTACCTGGTTTGACACCTGGAATGAATCCGCCGTTTTTCTTCATGTCGTCAGACATTTGGTTAGGGTTGATTGCAATAGCGGTATAGAAATAGGTAAACAGAACCACGAGGATAAAGAAAACCAAATTATACCAGAAGCCGTTGAAATCAGAAAACGCCATGGCGAACTTTGAGTTGGTGTTGTTAGAGAATCCCATGAAAGTGATGGGGAGGAACATGATAGCCTGAGCGAAAATAATAGGCATTACTCCAGCCGCATTGACTTTGATAGGGATGTACTGACGGACGCCACCATACTGCTTGTTGCCCACAATACGTTTAGCATACTGAACTGGGATACGGCGAGTACCCTGAACAAGCAAGATAACCAAGAGGATGACAGCCAACAATACAACAATCTCAACAAGGAACATCACCAAACCACCACCTTCAGTAAGACGCGAAGCGAACTCAGCGGAGATAGCAAAAGGCAAACGAGCAATAATACCTACCATGATAAGGAGGGAGATACCATTGCCGACACCTTTATCGGTAATACGCTCACCCAACCACATCACAAATAGCGTACCGCTTATGAGAATGATGATACTGGTAATCCAGAAAAAGACCGTTGGAGAACTACCGTCGAAAGGATAGATAGCCGTGTTAGAGGCGCCCAACTGATACATCATGTTGGTGATGTAGGCTGGGGCTTGACAAGCGGTTATGATAACCGTAAGCCAGCGAGTGATCTGGTTCATTTTGCGACGACCGCTCTCACCATCACGTTGCATTTTCTGGAAATAAGGGATCACCATAACAAACAGCTGGATAACGATAGAGGCGGTGATGTAAGGCATGATACCTAACGCAAAGATGGAGGCATTGGAGAAAGCACCACCCGAGAACATATTGAGCAAGCCCATCAAGCCCTCGGAGCCTTGCTCCTGCAAAGCGCCCAACTGCGTAGGATCAACACCCGGCAATACGACATACGATCCAATACGATAAACGAGAACCAATCCTAAAGTGTAGAGGATTCGTTTACGCAGGTCCTCAATTGACCAGATGTTTTTAAGTGTCTGGATAAATCTCTTCATTAAAATCAGATTTACAGATTTGAGACACCCGGATATTCAGATTGAGAAGTCTCAACCGAATATCCGATTATCCCATCATCGTTATTAATTAATTACAGTAGCTACACCGCCTTTGCTTTCGATAGCCTCTTTGGCAGTATTAGAGAAAGCGTGAGCGACAACAGTGAGAGCCTTTGAGACCTCACCTCGACCCAGAATTTTGATTCTGTCGTGAGAGGAGATAAGACCATTCTGCTGAAACACCTCGAGTGTAAACTCGGTAATATTCTTGGATTCGCTAAGGGCAGTAAGCGTATCAAGATTGATAGCTACATATTCGATACGATTTCTATTTTTGAAACCGAATTTAGGCAGACGGCGATAAATAGGCATCTGACCTCCTTCGAAACCAATCTTTTGATGATAACCCGAACGAGCCTTTGCACCTTTGTTACCACGGGTAGCGGTACCACCTTTGCCAGAACCGGCACCACGACCGATACGTTTGGAGTGCTTGATAGAGCCTTTAGCGGGTTTAAGATTACTTAAATTCATTTTCAAACTTTCTTTTTAGGGTATATTCGGAGTCATGCACACAAAAGACGTGCGGACACAACACCAAGCATCCATATTATCTACTTAAATTTCCTCAACAGTGATGAGGTGTTTAACCTTCTCAATCATACCAAGAACTTGAGGAGTAGCAACCACCGTGCGCTCATGATTGATTTTTCTTAAACCAAGAGCTTCCATAGTTCTTTTTTGACGAGCCGGACGGCCAATAATACTTTTGACTTGTTTAATTTTCAAACTTTTTTCTGCCATTGTATAAGCCTCCTATATTAACCGTTAAACACTTTATCCATAGTAATACCACGCAGTTGTGCAACCAAATAAGGATCCTTCATTTGGAGGAGAGCGCTAATAGTTGCCTTAACGACGCTATGTGGATTAGAAGAGCCCTTGCACTTGGCAAGCACGTCCTTTACACCGACACTTTCCAAGACGGCACGCATAGCACCACCAGCGATAACACCAGTACCAGGAGCTGCGGGTTTCAGGAATACGCGAGCACCGCTGTACTTACCGGTTTGCTCATGAGGGATAGTTCCTTTGAGAACAGGTACCTTGATGAGATTTTTCTTGGCA
The DNA here is from genome assembly GCA_018064565.1 of Candidatus Colimorpha onthohippi. Lineage (GTDB taxonomy): Bacteria > Bacteroidota > Bacteroidia > Bacteroidales > P3 > Colimorpha > Colimorpha onthohippi. Next base: position 4,775 of record JAGHVA010000051.1, on the reverse strand, counting down.
TCGTCAACACCCTTTTGGATGGCGGCCTGAACCTCCTTGGCTTTACCAAGACCATAACCGACAACACCATTCTCGTTTCCAATAACTACGATGGCAGCGAAGGTGAAAGTACGACCACCCTTGGTGACCTTAGTTACACGATTGACTGCAACGAGACGCTCTTTGAATTCGATCTCGCTCGATTTAACTCTTTTTACATTTACTTCTGCCATGACTTATTAGAATTTTAAACCACCTTCTCTGGCTGCGTCAGCCAACGATTTAACACGACCATGATAGAGATAACCATTACGGTCAAACACCACGGTATTGATACCTGCGGCCTGGGCGCGCTCAGCAATGAGCTTACCAATCTTAGCAGCCATTTCACTCTTTGTGCCACTCTTTTCGACAGACTTCTCAAGAGTAGAAGCTGCGGCCAGTGTCACACCTTTTACATCGTCAATTACTTGTGCATAGATTTCCTTATTGCTTCTAAACACAGAAAGACGCGGCATTTCGGGAGTACCGCTAATCTTGTGACGGATGCGGAATTTAATCTTCTTTCTTCTTATGTCTTTATTTGTTGCCATGATAAAAAATTTGGCTTGAGGCTTGCAGCCTTGACCCTTAGCCAAGAGAGAGGCGTTGTCAAGGCTGATAGCCGATTAAAAAACTTACTTAGCAGCAGCCTTACCCGCCTTTTTGCGAACTTCCTCACCTTGGAAGCGGATACCTTTACCCTTGTAAGGCTCAGGTTTGCGCAAAGAACGGATTTTTGCAGCAGCGAGACCCAAAATCTGCTTATCGCAGCAGGTCATAGTGATGATAGGATTCTTACCTTTTTCAGTAACCGTCTCAACTTTGATTTCGGGAGCCAATTCAAAGTAAACCTTGTGAGAGAATCCGAGATCCATCTCAAGCACATTACCGTTAGCTTGAACCTTATAACCGACACCGATTACCTCTTGGACCGTTTTGAAACCCTCAGAGACACCCTTTACCATATTGGCGGCCAAAGCGCGATAAAGACCATGAAGAGCCTTATGCTCCCTACTATCGGAAGGGCGCTCAAAATGGAGAGAGCCATCTTCCATCTTCATAGTGATAATAGGATTGACCTTTTGAGTCAACTGACCTTTAGGGCCTTTAACGGAAAGAACGTTATCATCAGAAATCTGAATTTCGACACCTGCGGGCAGGTGGATAGGCATTTTACCAATTCTTGACATTGCTTAAATCTCCTCTCTTTGAATTAACTGATGTAACATAAGACCTCGCCACCAACGTTGAGTGAACGAGCCTCCTTATCGGTCATAAGACCTTTGGAGGTAGAAACGATAGCGATACCGAGACCGTTAAGGACGCGAGGCATCTCATCAACAGAAACATAACGACGAAGACCAGGAGTACTAACACGCTTCAACTCAGAGATGGCAGACATCTTGGTTGTAGGATGGTACTTCAAGGCGATCTTGATTGACTGGTTGTGAGCGCCCTCGTTTTCGAACTTAAAGTTAGCGATGTAACCTTTTTCGAAAAGGATTTTGGTAATCTCTTTTTTGAGTTTGGAGGCAGGGATTTCGACCACTCTGTGTTTTGCGGCTATAGCATTGCGCATACGGGTCAAATAATCTGCAATGGGATCTGTTACCATATTGTAATTTGATTTTAAGTTTTGTAGTATTGGAGTCAGCAAATTCCAACTTGCAAAGCTACCAATTATAATTTGAAAATATAGACTGATGGGGAGGCAAAGCCAAGCCCACCAACAAGCCGACTACCAGCTTGACTTCTTAACACCAGGGATTAGACCTGCGAGAGCCATCTCACGGAAATTGATACGGGAGATACCAAACTGACGCATATAACCCTTAGGGCGGCCTGTCAGCTGGCAGCGATTATGCTGGCGGATAGGACAGGCATTTTTAGGAAGTTTTTGCAATGCGATTACAGCTTGTTCCACCTCTTCAGGGTTGCCCTTGCGGACAGTTTCCTTCAAGGCAGCACGCTTGGCGGCATATTTAGCAGCCATTTTGGCTCTTTTGCGTTCTCTTGCTTTGATTGATTCTTTAGCCATTATCTCTTATTTTTGTTGATTTTTGAAAGGCAAACCGAAGAGTTTGAGCAATGACATGGCCTCTTTATCGGTCTGAGCCGAGGTTACGAAAGTGATGTCCATACCCTGGATACGATCGATTTTATCGATATCGATTTCGGGGAAAATAATCTGCTCAGAGATGCCGAAAGTATAGTTACCCTTACCATCGAAACCCTTATCGTTGATACCGCGGAAATCGCGGATACGAGGGATAGAGGCGGTAACCAGACGCTCGAGGAACTCATACATACGCTCGCCGCGGAGAGTTACGCGAACACCGATAGGCATACCACGACGGAGTTTGAAATTAGAGATATCCTTACGAGATTTGGTAGCGACAGCCTTCTGACCGGCGATTAGAGTCATCTCTTCAATACCCTTGTCGATAACTTTCTTATCAGCGATAGCAGCTTTACCGAGACCTTGGTTCAAGGTAATTTTTTTAAGGCGAGGGCACTGCATAACAGTCTTATAGCCATACTCTTTCATCAAAGCGGCTACAATCTCGTCCTTATACTTAGTCTTTAATGTCGGAATGTAAGTCATTATTTAATTTCCTCCCCTGTTTTTTTAGAATAGCGAACCAATTTACCGGTTTTTTCGTCGATACGGCGACCGATACGGGAAGCCGTTTTACCGACCACTACCATAAGGTTAGAGATATGGATAGGAGCTTCTTGCTCAACGATACCGCCCTGGGTATTTTTTGCGTTGGGCTTGGTATGTTTCTTGTTGACATTCACTCCCTCAACGATGGCGCGATTCTTTTCGGGATAGACTTTCAGGACCTTAGCGATTTTACCCTTATCATCGCCGGCGATAACCTGAACCATATCCCCTTTTTTAACGTGCAATTTCATTTCTTTTCTTTCTTTTTTAGAATTTTTTACAATACTTCAGGAGCCAAAGAAACAATCTTCATAAATTGTTTCTCACGAAGTTCACGGCCCACGGGTCCGAAGATACGCGTACCGCGAAGTTCGTCGGCAGCGGTAAGAAGCACGCAAGCATTGTCATCGAAACGGATGTAAGATCCATCATTACGACGGATTTCTTTTTTGGTGCGGACCACGACTGCCTTAGAGACGGCACCTTTCTTAATGTTGCCTGAAGGGATAGCATCTTTGACAGCGACTACGATAGTGTCGCCGATAGAAGCGTAACGCTTCTTGGTACCACCCAGTACACGAATACAGAGAGCGCTTTTAGCACCGCTGTTGTCGGCAACTGTCATTCTGGTTTCTTGTTGTATCATTGCTTTAATTCTTATTTAGCTGTGAGAAATAAGGATGGCTGAGGCCATACCGAGTTACTTAGCTCTTTCGATAATTTCGACCAAGCGCCAGCATTTGTTTTTGCTGAGGGGGCGGGTCTCCATAATCTTGACGGTGTCACCGATGTTGCATTCGTTGTTTTCATCATGAGCCATGAACTTGGAGGACTTTTTAACGAACTTGCCATACATAGGGTGCTTAACCTTACGCTCGACTAAGATGACAATAGATTTGTCCATCTTGTTGCTCACCACAACACCGATTCTTTCTTTTCTTAAATTTCTTTCCATTTTAATTTGGATTTGACTGATTGCCTATCTTATTTTTGTTCTGCGATTTCGCGAGCGCGGAGCTCGGTGAGGCAGCGGGCAATGGTTTTTCTACTTTCTTTAATTTTGCTCGGGTTCTCAAGGGGAGAAACAGCGTGCGTAAGCGTCATTTTCTGATACAATGCGCGCTCGTTATCGAGTTTTTCCTTGATCTCAGCAGTCGAAAGGTCTTTCAAAACTAATTCGTTCTTCATAACAAATCTCCTTCTTATTATTCTTCGATATAGTCACGTTTGACGATAAATTTGGTTGAGATAGGAAGCTTCTGAGCAGCCAAACGGAGAGCCTCCTTGGCGATATCCATAGGGACACCCTCGCACTCAAAGAGGATAGTGCCTGGCATTACACGAGCCACGAAATATTCAGGGGCACCTTTACCTTTACCCATACGAACCTCATTAGGTTTTTTGGTAATAGGTTTGTCGGGGAAGATGCGAATCCAAATTTGACCTTCACGTTTCATGTGACGCGTTACAGCTTGACGAGCAGCTTCTATTTGACGGCCTGTGATGAAACAGGTTTCGAGCGATTTGATACCAAAGGTACCGAAAGCCAATTCATGGCCGCGGAAGGCATTACCTTTGATTTTGCCTTTTTGCTGCTTTCTATATCTTGTTTTCTTAGGTTGTAACATTGTTACTCTTCTTTTTAAGGAAATGCTAAAAACTTAATTCAAATAGGTAACGATTGCTTGTAGCTATGACTGGGGAAGCAAGGAATTAAATGATTAGCAAATTCAACAATTACTTACTGTTTATTGTTTCTGTTGCCTTGACGACGACGGTTGCCACCGTTGGTGCGACGTTCGTTGGAGGCGTTGCCGGCAGTGCGGTGATCTTTTTGCTGACCACCTACAGTAGCGGAGACGAGCTCGCGCTTGCCATATACGATACCGCGGCAGATCCAAACTTTGACGCCGATACGGCCATAGGTAGTGTGAGCTTCAGCGAGAGAGTAGTCGATGTCAGCGCGGAGTGTATGAAGAGGAGTACGACCCTCTTTGTAGTGTTCGGTACGAGACATTTCAGCGCCACCGATACGGCCAGAGATGGAGACTTTGATGCCTTCGGCGCCGATGCGCATAGTTGAGGA
>JAGHVA010000072.1 GCA_018064565.1 Candidatus Colimorpha onthohippi | reverse complement strand
TCACTGTAGATGTATATATGAATTTTGTAGGACTCGGCTTCAACATGTACACTACCAAGACCTCCGAAATTGATGGCAAAACAGTCAAAGACGCTGACGCTACCAAAAACACCTACACCATGTTTGGATTCAACAACTTTGACGATTACAGCAAAAAAGGCGAGTGGAATCTCGGCACCGCTTTTGCTGTAGCACTCAACGTAACGTTCTAACAATACATAAAACGACTGTAAAAAAACACTTACAAAACCGAATAAATTACAACTATTATGAAAAAAGTATTATTCACTATTGCTGCTGTAGCATTAGCAGTGGCAGCCAACGCTCAATTCGTAGTAGGTAGCAACTTGATGTTCAGCAGAACCTCAAATTCTAATGAGCTTAATGGTACAGAGGTTTATTCTCAAGATAATCTAACCTCGTTCGTTTTCAATCGCAATGGCAACGCACAAGTTGTAGGAGGCGAGCCTTTCACCAGTACCTTCACCAACTTACAATTCACACCTCATGTAGGCTATTGCTTCAACGACAAGTTGGAGGCAGGTATCTATTTTGGATACAGTACTACCAACCAGAAAACCCCATTTAACGAGGACGAATATTTCGCAAAATATATTAGCAACGAATTTGATGGAGGGCTATATTTCCGTTACAGCTACGCTCAGTTGGGCAAATTCAAATTCTTTGCTCAATTATATGCTGGATTCTATACCACGCAAAGCAAACTTAAATACAACAGGGAAGACCTTGGCGAAGATGAGATAACTTGGGAGCATGCCACTATCGGAGGAATAAATCTTAGTCAAAACATCAACAAAACATTTGGCATTGAAGCACAGATTACCCCTGGTTTGGAATATGCAATCAACGACCATTTTATGGTTAACTTATATCTCAATTTCCTAACCTTGGGATTCTACACAAGCACCACCACTTACAAGGTTGAAGACATGATTACTAACGAACTAAACGAGACCAAACTACGCACTACCGATTTCGGCTTGCGCATTCGTTCAACTCAATATAACCCAGGTGATTTCACTCTTCAGGATATCTTGAACAACATCGGATTTGGAATCCGCTACAAATTCTAATCATTACCAACATCCTATTAAGAGAGGTGTTGTCGGAACCCAATCCGACAACACCTCTTCATTTTATTCAATCGTATCCACCAAGAAATGATGTGAGGTTATAGCAACAAAGCTCCTGATTGGCATGTACTGGGAAGCATTTACCAGACAGCAATAATTTAGTTCGTCTAACCACAAGGCAGCACCTCCAATATGACACAATGACATTCAACCATATACACAAAATGACATTTTGTCACACCAACCCCTATTGGCAAACCAGTTGATACCTTAAGAGATTAAACAAAAAAACAAACAGCTATGAATTTAGATCAGTTTACAGTCAAATCACAAGAGGCAATTCAACAAGCCCATCAGCTTGCCCTCCAACATGGGCAACAAGCCATTGAAACAGCACACCTGCTACGCGGTATGCTCTTGTCGGACGAATATGTAACACCCTACCTGCTCAAAAAAATGGGTATCAACCCTGCGGCCATCACACAGCAGCTCGATTCGATCATTGAGTCATATCCCAAAGTAAGCGGCGGCGACCCATACCTTTCACGCGAGGTCAACCAAGCCATCCAAACCGCTTTTCAGAGTGCTCAAAAAATGGGAGACCAGTTCATCTCCATCGAGCATATATTGCTGGGTATTGTTGATGGGTCATGCTCAGTATCCAAACTACTGAAACAGCACGGAGCCAGCGACAAAGCACTCCAAACCGCCATCGCCGACCTGCGCAAAGGGAGCAAAGCTACATCGGCAAGTGCCGAAGACCAATACAATGCGCTTGAAAAATATGCCAAAAACCTTAACAACTTAGCACAATCAGGCAAGTTAGACCCTGTTATCGGACGTGATGAGGAGATCCGCCGCACACTTCAAATCCTGAGTCGCCGTACCAAAAACAACCCCATTCTAATTGGAGAGCCTGGCGTCGGAAAGACAGCCATTGCCGAGGGACTGGCGCAACGAATTGTAAGCGGCGACGTGCCCGAAAATCTCAAATCCAAGACACTCTTCTCGCTCGACATGGGCGCACTTGTGGCTGGTGCCAAATACAAAGGCGAATTTGAAGAACGGTTGAAAAGTGTGATTCGCGAAGTCAACGGAGCCGATGGCGAAATCATTCTCTTTATCGACGAGATTCACACCCTTGTAGGTGCTGGCGGTGGTGAGGGGGCCATGGATGCTGCCAATATCTTAAAACCTGCCTTGGCTCGTGGCGAACTGAGAGCTATCGGAGCCACCACATTGGCCGAGTATCAAAAATACTTTGAGAAAGACAAAGCCCTTGAACGCCGCTTTCAAAGTGTGCTTATCGACGAGCCTACCGTAGATGACACCATCTCTATCTTGCGCGGACTTAAGGAACGCTACGAGGTGCATCACAAAGTGCGCATTAAAGATGAAGCTATCATTGCAGCATCACAACTTAGCAGCCGATATATCAGCAACCGTTTTTTGCCCGACAAAGCCATCGATCTTATCGATGAAGCCGCTGCACGACTTCGCATGGAAATCAATTCTGTGCCAGAAGAACTTGACGAATTGGAACGCCGCATTCGACAACTCGAAATTGAACGAGAAGCCATAAGCCGTGAGATTAAGACAGCTAAAGAGAGCGGCACAACTGCTACTGCCGAGGAAGACAAACTTACGCGGATTGCTCACGACCTTGCCGAACTGGGCGAACAACGTGACCAGATGAAAGTGCGTTGGCAAAACGAAAAAACTATCGTAGAGCAAATCCAACAACAAGTCAAAAATATTGAGAACTACAAGTTTGAAGCTGAGCAAGCTGAGCGCGTAAGCGATTATGGCAAAGTAGCCGAATTACGCTACGGACGCATCAAAGAAGCCGAAGCGCAAGTAGCAAACCTCAAACAACAACTACAAGACATCCAGACAGATCAGGCTCTGATTAACGAAGAGGTTGATGCCGAACAGATTGCAGAAGTGGTGTCTCGCTGGACTGGAATTCCCGTAACACGCATGATGCAAAGCGAACGAGAGCGGCTGTTGCATCTTGAGACAGAATTGCACAAACGTGTAGTAGGACAAGACAACGCAATCAGCGTGATTGCAGACGCCGTTAGGCGAAGCCGAACGGGGCTCAGCAATGGCAGACGACCCATAGGCAGTTTTCTATTCCTCGGCACCACAGGTGTCGGAAAGACCGAGTTAGCGAGAGCCCTTGCCGAGGTACTCTTTGACGATGAGGAGATGATGGTACGCATCGATATGAGCGAATATCAAGAAAAACATAGTGTAAGCCGCCTCATCGGCGCGCCTCCAGGATATGTCGGATACGATGAAAGCGGCCAACTTACCGAAGCAGTCAGACGCAAACCCTATAGCATCGTACTCTTTGACGAAATTGAAAAGGCTCACCCCGATGTATTCAACACGCTGCTGCAAGTACTGGAAGACGGCAGACTGACCGACAACAAAGGTCGAGTGGCTGACTTCAAAAATACCATCATCATCATGACCTCCAATATGGGGAGCGAACTCATCAACCAACATATAGGAGCCAGCGACGGAATTGTAAATATTAGCGAATACGACATCATGGAGACACAAAAGGCCGTTATGGAGTTGTTGCGCAGCCGTATTCGACCAGAATTCCTGAACCGTATCGATGAGATTATCATGTTCCGCCCACTTACCAAAGACCAAATTTGTCAAGTTGTACGACTACAAATGGATACGGTAGCTAAAATGCTTGAACAAAACGAAATCCTTATTGACATCACCGATGAAGCCGTTAATAGGCTGGCACAAATAGGCTACGACCCAGCCATGGGTGCCCGACCAGTGAAACGCGTCATCCAACGAGAGATACTAAACGAACTGTCACGGCAAATTCTGGAACAGAAGGTAAATACCGGTAGCAATATTATCATCGATGCCATCGACGACCAGTTTGTATTCCACAACCACCCATCGCCAAACAACTAATTTTAATCAAAAATAACAAATTGTCCCAGACAGCCTACTGTCTGGGACAATTTGTTTAAGTTGCAACAAACGTTTTCGACAACCGACCAGTAGTATAGGACGTAATTTTTCAGACATAGCCCGAAAGGCTTATATTTACATAGCCCAGGGCAGAGCGAAGCGGCACCCTGGGG
>JAGHVA010000183.1 GCA_018064565.1 Candidatus Colimorpha onthohippi | reverse complement strand
GCGGTGTGCTGATTGGCTGTCTGGGTGTAGCACGTATTCCTTATGGTACATGGCTTAAATGGATATGGAAGTTTATCCTTCTGCTGATTGCTATAGGTTTTTTGCTTATCTTGCCAACGCTATTTTGGTCGTTGCCAGGTTTTAACAGTTAGATGAATATGGCTGTTGATTCACTGATGGCTTGATGTGTATGTTTTGTGATTATGGCTATTTCAGGCTGTTCGAAAATATTGCCTTATACTAAAGCATTGTGGGCGTAATGTCAAAATAGTGACATAGTTGGAACCTATTTGTCATCTTTGTGGGTTCTAAAAATATTCGTATCTTTGCATGTTGGTTGCCGGGTGCCGTGTGGTGCTCGTTAGGTTTATGTGATTGTAAATTAAGTGTTTTTTATGTGTGCTGATGGAATGCGAATAGTCGGACTTCTTTTGCTTTGCGGCAACCAACGACTTCGATTCATGCGGTTTAACGATAATTTGTTTTATTTTATATAATCCAGTTATGCAAAATATCAGAATAGCTGTTATTGGATTAGGGTATGTGGGGCTGCCACTCGCCAGATTGTTTTCTACAAAATTCCCAACTATCGGCTTTGATTTGAATCAAAACCGTGTAGATGCCTTGATGACAGGGTGTGACACCACATTGGAGGTGTCGGACAACTTGCTACGAGATGCAATCCATTTGCACGGTTTTAGATGTACTACCAGATTGGAAGATATAGCGCAGTGTAATTTTTACGTAGTAGCGGTGCCTACGCCAGTTGATGACAACAATCGGCCAGACCTGAAGCCGCTTCTTGGCGCAAGCGAGATTGTAGGAAAGGTAATCAGCAAAGGAGATATCGTGGTTTACGAGTCAACGGTATATCCTGGTGTTACCGAAGAGGAGTGTCTGCCAGTAGTGGAGCGGGTGTCTGGGTTATGCTACAATACTGATTTTTTTGCAGGTTACTCTCCAGAACGCATCAATCCTGGTGACAAAGAGCATACGGTCGAAAAAATTAAGAAAGTTACATCTGGATCAACCCCTGAAGTGGCGGATATAGTGGATGGTGTTTATAACGCCGTATTGGTGAATGGAACTCACAAAGCACCCTCCATCAAAGTGGCGGAAGCCTCTAAGATTATCGAAAATAGTCAAAGAGACGTTAATATCGCCTTTATGAACGAGTTGGCTAAGATATTCAACGCTATGGGTATCGACACACAAGATGTAATAGAGGCAGCTGCGACTAAGTGGAATTTTATAAAGATGAAGCCAGGTTTGGTGGGCGGCCATTGTATCTCAGTGGATCCTTATTATCTAATCCAAAAAGCGCAGGTATATGGTGTGTTGCCTCGCGTGATGTCGGCTGCCCGCCGGCTGAATGACGGAATGGGGGCTTATGTGGCAAACCAGATCATCAAGTGTATGAATAAAAAAGGGGTGATGGTCAAAGACGCCAAAATACTATTATTGGGAATTACCTTCAAAGAGAACTGTCCAGATATCCGTAATACCAAGGTGGTTGATATCTATACCACACTTGAAGAATATACTCATGACATCACGGTATATGACCCTTGGGCAAACGCCAATGATGTAATGAATGCGTACGGCATCAACATCACTTCAACTCAGCCTGAAGGTCAATTTGATGCTGTGATTCTCTGTGTGGCGCATCGGCAGTTTTTAGACATGGACGTCAAGCGCATAGTAAAAGATAACGGCGTGATATATGATGTCAAAGGTCTGCTGCCACGAGCTGTGGTGGACGGCAGGTTGTAGTTTGGTGGTAATATTGTATTACTAATTTCGCTGCGTGAAAAATATTCTTCTCATAACAAATATATACCCAAACAACGATCCCAAGTATAGTGGTACTCCAGTGTGTCATTATTTTGCGAGAGAATGGGTTGGTATGGGGCATAATGTGCGTGTAATCCATTTTGACTCGCTATTTCCGAGACCGTATTATTGGGTAGGAAAACTCTTTAACTCTTTTTTACAAGCACAGACGGGTTATGTTGTTTATACCGACACTCCCCAATCGCCAATTTCGTATCAGGTGGACGGTGTGCCAGTGACGTTTGTGCCGCTACCAAAGGTTCTGCCCCATAGTTCGCCATCTAACAAAGTGATGAATAAGGCTTTCCGTTATGTGGTGAACAAACTGGACGCTGATTCATTTGTCCCAGATGTCATAGTCGGTCATTTCGTGTTGCCACAGTTACGTTTTCTACACATGTTCAAACAGCAGTATCCTAACGTCAGGACAGCTTTGGTGTTGCATAGTGGAGGCGAATCAATACGGTCGTGCTACAAAGATTTGGCTTCTGTGTATATGCAATCTGTAGATGTGTGGGGATTTAGGTCGGTGGCATTTCAAAAGCAGTTTGAGAGCCTCTATGGTAAGCAGTCTAACGAGTTTTTGTGTTATTCGGGTATTCCGTCACGGTATTTGGAATGTGAACGGAATACACACCCTGGTGCTGTACGCAAATTTGTCTTTGTAGGAAGTTTGTTCGAATTAAAACGAGTGGACGATACTATCAATGCGTTAAATATAGCATTCCCAAATAAAGATTTTGAATTTCATATAGTAGGTAGTGGCGCTGAAGAAAAAAAATTGAGAGGACTTGTTGCTAAATTAGGACTTGAATGTCAGGTCTTCTTTTATGGGCAGCAAAAACGTGATGATGCGCAACGTATCATGGCTGGCTGCGACTGTTTTGTGATGGTCAGCGAGCATGAGGCCTTCGGTCTGGTGTATGTTGAGGCTATGGCTAAAGGTCTGATTACCATTGCTACCATAGGTCAAGGTATGGACGGCATCATAACCAATGGTGTGAATGGCTTTCTGTGTGAAGCAAAATCACCAGAGCGGCTTGCTAATACAATCAGACGCATAGCAGGAATGTCTGTTGCTGATTTAGATATGGTGTCAAGAAATGCTTATGATACGGCAAAGAATCTAACCAACTCCAAAGTAGCCGAAAGCTATTTGAATGCGATTTTGTGACATCGTG
>JAGHVA010000037.1 GCA_018064565.1 Candidatus Colimorpha onthohippi | reverse complement strand
ACCCAATACCACCCCCAGTCCCCAAAGGTACATCTCGTTTGAAATCCAACCACATCTCGTTTGCAAGAATATAAATCATCACATCTCTTATATTTTCCCCCTTCCATATTACCAAAAATTTAGAGGCGTCAGTTGTTTTGTCAACTGGCGCCTCTTAAGTGGCCTCAAAACTGCTTATTACAATTCAAAACCTTTGCTGGCTTTGAATTTCGCAACTTTCTTTGCAGGAATTGACACTTTCTCCTTGGTACGGGGATTGATACCCGTGCGAGCGGAACGTTCAGATACCATAAACGTACCGAAACCAAGAATTGAGATTTTGTCGTTAACTTTCAGTTGATCTACAGTTACTGACACAAAAGCATCAAGTGCCTTGTGGGCATCAACTTTGCTAATACCTGCCTTTTCGGCAATGGCGGAAACGAGTTCAGCTTTGTTCATAAATCAATATATTTTAGGGTTAAACGTTTTTTGCATACTTTTTCGCTGCAAATATATAGAAAAAAATGTTGTTGGATACATTTTTTTTTAATTTATTTGAAATTTATTATTCAATTATTTGCATGTAACTAATTTCCAATTTGTTATCTTGTGTCCTCTAAGAAATTCTTCAACGTTGTTCTGCCGTTTCCCGCTGATTTGCAAGCTTAAAAGATGTATAAACCCATCGTTTATAGCAATTTTTAGGTATGATTTGTTGTCAGTTAGTATAGTCCCAACAGCATTTTGATGGTTTGTTTTCTCAAATGAAGTGGCATAGAGTTTGAAGTCATGGGTGACTTGAAGTTCGTCAGTCATTTGAAATGTGGCGGCGGGGTAGGGGGTCAGTCCGCGAACAAGGTTTTGGATGCTTTCACCATCTTTGTGCCAAGGAATCGTGCAGTCGGCTTTAAAAAGTTTTGGTGCAGGTCTAATTGCTCCGCCAACGGGTTGATTATATGGGGATATGTTTTTGTTTGCGATGTCGTCAAGTGTTTTTACCACAAGTTGGCTACCTATATCCGAAAGCCGGTCGTGGAGGCTTCCTGCATTGTCTGTCGCAAAAATTGGAGTGGATTTCTGTAGTAGGATTTTGCCCTCATCGATATGCTCATTAAGCAGAAACGTAGTAACACCAGTTGTAGAGTCGCCATTGATGATTGCCCAATTGATGGGTGCAGCACCTCGGTAGTCGGGCAGCAGCGATGCGTGGAGGTTGAAAGTGCCCAACGGGGGCATATCCCAAACACATTGAGGAAGCATCCGGAATGCTACTACCACAAAGATATCTGCGTGAAGTGATTCCAGTTGTTTCAAAAATATAGGTTCACGCAATCGTTCGGGTTGTAATAGTGGCAGTTGATGACCGTCTGCATATAAACCTACAGCCGATCGCGTCATTTTTTGCCCTCGTCCTGTGGGTTTGTCTGGTATTGTGACAACAGCAGCAACGTGATGCTGGCTCTTACAGATGGCATCGAGGCATTTGACGGCAAATTCTGGTGTTCCAAAAAAAACAACATTCATCTCAAGAAAGTGTGAAAGATAAGGTTATTCAGTGGATGGGGAAGTGAGACTGACCATTTTAAGAGCAGCCACAGCTGCCTCAATGCCTTTGTTGCCGTGTTTCCCTCCCGCACGGTTTAGTGCTTGTTGGGTGGTATTGGTGGTGAGTACTCCGAAAATTGCAGGGCGGCTGTGTTTGATTGATACATTGATTAGTCCATTTGCAACGGCTTCGCAGATAAAGTCAAAATGGCGGGTCTCGCCTTGAATGACACATCCCAGACAGATGACGGCATGATGTGTTTTAAGCAGGTGGTCAGCTGCGGTAGGCAGTTCAAAACTGCCAGGCACATGCACTATGGTAATGTTTTCGGGTAGCGTATTGTGACTGATAAGTGTTTGGTAGGCACCCTTAAGAAGTGCTTCTGTAACCTCAGGGTTCCACTCAGCCACAGCGATGGCTATCCTATATGGAGTCCCATTAGGGATGTTGTCAGGATTGTAATCTGAGAGATCTGTCTTTTTTATCATTGTATATGTATTTATAGTTCTTTCCGTAGTCGGCCAGTTGGTATTTGGAGCAGTTTGCGGTATTTGGTAACACTGCGTCGCGAGATGTTGTAGCCTTCGTTTGCAAGCATGCGTGCAATGGCATCATCGGTGAGTGGTTGCCGTTTGTTTTCGGTTTGGATAATATAAGCGATCCGCTGCTGAACGGTGTGGTTAGTGATCTCCTCGCCCGATTGAGTCTGAATACTTGTCGAGAAGCATTCTTTGAGTGGGATGATGCCAAAATCGGTTTGTATGTTTTTGCTGTTGACTATGCGGGAAATCGTGGAGTCGTCGTAGTTGGTAGCCTGTGCGATGTCTTTCTGTAATAGTGGCTTTAAGTCCTCACGGTTGCCACTTTTGAAATATTGCGATTGGGCTTGTATGATGGCACTGGCTACGACATAGAGTGTTTGATGACGCTGACTAATGGTGTCAATAAACTGTTGAGCTGATTGCTTTTTGGAATTCAGGTAGTCGATGGTTTGGTGGTCGGTTGCGGAATTTGTGTTACTTTTGTTGAGTTGGTCCAAGAGCCTATCGTAGAATTTGCTCATTTGAAGTGGTGGTAAGTTGTCGTTGGTTAGCGTCAAAGAGAGGCAATTTCGGTTTTGGTCGAAAGTAACGACAAAGTCAGGGTGAAGATAGAGCGATGCCATTTCTTGACTAGAACCACTGCCAGGTTTTGGATTTAGGTTTTGAATGATATGGATTGCCTGCTTCAACGATTTTTCATCGGTAGATAGTTTTTGTTGCAATTGTTCATAGCGGTGGTTGATGAAATAATCAAAGTAGGTATCAACAATGCGAATGGCGCAATCAATGGCGTTGTCGTTCTGGCACAGTCGGTGTAATTGAAGCGATAGGCATTCTTGGAGCGATCGAGCAGCAAGGCCAGGGGGATCAAACGATTGGATTATGCGCAACACCTGATTTGCTTCATCAAGGGTTACGTCAATATCCTCTTGAAAAGCGAGGTCGTTGATGAGCATGGGCAAGTCGCGTGACAGGTAGCCCGATGTGTCAATAGATCCGATAATCTCCTGACCTATCAGCATCTGCTTGTCGGTCAAGGATAGCATGCGTAGTTGGTCGGTTAGTCGTTGTGCGCAGATGTCGGTGGAGGAGTCAGCGATATTATAGCGAGGTTCATGTACGCTGTCATCGGTGTCAGGATAGTTGTCCTCCTCATCTTCGTAGTTATTGTTGGAGGGGTTGTTATCTGTAAGTCGGTCTCCGTTAGTTTCAGGCATATTTTCGTTTGCCTCTTGGCCAGCGTTGTCCTCGTTGACCTCAAGCATAGGATTTTGTTCTAACTCCTCTCTGATAAGTTGTTGTAATTCTGTAACAGGCAACGAGAGCATCTTCATTAGTTGCAGTTGCTGTGGAGATAGCTTTTGTTGCTGCTTTTGAACTTGTCGTTGACCAGATGGCATAGTATGAATAGGCGTGAAATAAATTTGATTATTATTTTCGGACAATGGCGCGCATAAACTTCAGGATGATATCATTGATATTGTCTGATATATTCAATTTGTATGTTGCCCATACCGTAATAATACCCATAACCAATGTTTTGCATACGGCTTCGACCAATGCACCAGCAGTGGAAGATGTATCTCCGAATAGTGGCGAGACAAACATTTTCCATACAAAATTGAGTGCGATGAGAACGCACATCAGTGCAGCGACTACCAGATGTTTGCGTGAGAGCACATTCAAGTGTAGTTTCCAATAGGTGAACACATAACCTAAGGCATAGTAAATCAGAGTGGCGCTGAAAGTGGCAATCGCTGCCCCGTTGATGCCGAAAAGCGGTATGAGATAGAGGTTGAGTAATATGGATATGACAGACAGCATAAGTGAAAAAGGCAGAGAGTACCCGTATGATTTCGAGAAACTCAATACACTAAATATTGGAGAGAGCATTTGTGCGATAGTGTTGCTAAATCCGAGTATGAGCACTACCGAGATGCCAGCATCGTATAGTTCTCCATTGGGAATGATTTTGAAAAGTACATCCAGATTGATGATGATGAAAAAATAGACCAACGATCCCGCTAACAACTGGTGTAGAGATACCTGCTTACACAAGCGGTTGACCTCGGTAATGTTGTTTTCTTTGACAGCTTGTGCTATCATCGGGTTAGAGATGGCAGAGAGTGATCGAGAGGGGACGCCAACCACGCTGGCAATATAGTTGGCAATAGTGTATATGCCAGCCATCGCCAACCCACCTTGTGCACCTAAGAAAAGAGAGTTGAGCAGTTGGATGTTGCCAGTGATGCCCATTACCGTAACCATAAGCGTGTAGGTGGCTATATCTTTGATTAGTTTCCGGCTTGGGAAATGAAGGTCTATGCGAAACGACACCCTCCCCAGCGCAAGGAGGTAGAGAAAGTCGAGCAGTGTAGCAGCCCCATACGACCCACAAAATAAGATTACAAATAGGTCGATAGATATGATATGGTTCCCATATAATATGTATAGTACCAAATTGATAACCCTGATGCACACTTCGCGTACAAATTTGGGAACGGCAATGCGCATTAACACATTCGCATTGTTCTCGAAGATGCCTAAATAAAGTGCGAAAAAAGTGAAAGGGAGTAGGATATATACATACTCTGTGAAAAGTGGGGATTTGTCAGCGTAAAGTTCAATGATATTTTGCTTACATAGAAAGAAAAATACCGTGAATAAAGCAAACCCGATGAGGGGTAGCAAGATGGAATATGCAAAAAAACCATGGTCGTTGCTGTCAGAGTCCTTGAAATATGGGTAGAACCGGATTATGGAAGAACTCGTCCCTAATTGAGCTAAACTTGTAAAGAGCAAAGATGCGTCAACAAGAATTCGTGTCAGTCCAATCTCTTCGGGCGAAAGGCAGTCGGTAAGTACAAAAAAGGTAGTAACAAAACCAATAGCAATACCCAAATAATTGGCAACAGATCCTTTAATAGTCTGGCGAGCAATGACACCCATAATTTCTATTCAATAATAATAGGGGGATATGACTCCCTTCTATCCAAACTTGCCATTCACACCGCAGTCTTCTTGTATGGCTACATTTTTACGCCAACGCTAACAATCTCCTCAAATTGGCATAACCAGCAAAGACTGAACACCGATTTGTGGAGGATGCTCTCGTTGGCAGAGTGAAAAAGGTAGTGCAAAAGTACAACTTTTTCCGTGCTTTTTGAATTAGAATGTTTTGATTTGTTTTTTTTTTGTATCTTTGCGGTTGAGGTAATTGGGGTTGTGTATCTTCATGCACAGCTCTATATATT
>JAGHVA010000167.1 GCA_018064565.1 Candidatus Colimorpha onthohippi | reverse complement strand
ATTATAAGTATTTGAAAGGTGATTTTGCCGACCTTTCATTAACTCCTTATGCAAGATAATGGTGTTGCACAGCATGCTTGCAAGTTGACGATTATAAATACATAGCAGATTATCAACCGAATCCAGCCCATAATCCGATTGACGTGTCATCTGACAAACGGCCTTCACCTCTTGTTAGTGAAGTCGTGCATGTGTTGCCGTTCATTGGCTTTAAGGTTGCTGTCTGTTATCGTCATGCTGTTGAGCTCTTTACAGGTATTGGCGCAGGATGTCCATTTTTCGCAAATAGATATCAACCCCATCTTGTACAACCCTGCCTATGCTGGTTTTTTTGAGGGCAAAGCGCGTTTTGGAATCAACTATCGCAGTCAGTGGGGCATGGTTAGTCATCCGTATCAGACCTTCTCGCTCTCTGCCGAGGCGGCATTGTATCGCAACCGCTATTCTCGCAGTGGGTTCAATGCTGCACTGATCGCTTTCCGAGACAAAGCGGGTACCTTAGGTTATGGAACTACGGCTGCCAATGTAATCTTGTCGTACTATCATTCGCTGACAGGCGATGCCTCTGCTTACATGTCTGCATCGCTTGAGGTTGGATACGGTCAGGCTGGCTTTGACGACTCAAAGGCGCAGATGATGGATGCCAACCAGACCTTTCATAACACAACGGTGTCGTATCCTACAGTGGGTGCCGGGTTGGCATGGTTTATGCAGCCTGACGATGAGTGGGTGCTGCGCATAGCAGCATCGGCTCGAAATCTGAACCGTCCCAATATCTCGTATTTGCAACTTGATGATACGCATCTTGAGATGAAGTGGAATGTATATGCGCGGGCAGAGTGGCATGGGTGGGACTATGTATCGTTGTTGCCTATCGTAGCGTTTCAATATCAGCGTAGAGCCACCGAGTTCTATGCGGGCGGCGATGTAAAATGGTATGTCGAAGACAATCACCGTCGTCATGTGGTGCTGGGTGGTGGTGCTATGGTTAGAAGTCTTGATGCGCTTATATTGGATGTCTTTGGCGAGTACAATGCCTTTTTGCTCGCAATCTCGTATGATATCAATTTTTCCAAATTAGCTGTTGCATCAAAGAGCGTGGGTGCGTTAGAGATAGGGTTGGTGTACCGGCTGCTTCCTGTTCAGCGGCGTCAGGGTGCGTTGCCTTGTCCTATCATGTAACATTGCTTGAAAAATAAAACATCAATAGAAATACAAATGACCCGTTATCGCTACCTTGTTGTCATCATAGTAATATCCATGTGTCCGCTTGCGCAAGCGCAGGAAGTGCTGCAGTTGATCCATCTCTCCAACCGTATCAATACGATTGGCAACGAGTCGGCCGTAACGCAGTTAGATGGGCGAACGCTACTTTATTCCTCTCTGCCTCATAATGATGGCAAGATGGGGCAGCTGTCGCTCGACGAAGTATTGATGCAGATTATGACAGCGCGAGTGGATGCCCATGGTATGCCCTATAGTGTTGCACCCGTCAGGCGCGGACTCAATAAGCAGAGCAAACATGTGGGCAATACCGCTTACGATCCTCGCAGCCATACGCTCTACTATACGGAGTGTGAACCTATAGCAGAGGGTAGTCCACTTTGTGCATTGTATAAAGCGCAATATAACGACGACCGCTGGCTACATGCGCAGCGGTTGCCCAAGAACGTCAATATGGAGGGCTACACCGCTACCCATCCAGCCGTTAGTTATCTTGACGATGGCACTTTGTTGTTGTATTTTGTCTCAAACAGGCCAGGTGGTGAAGGAGGTTTAGATTTGTGGTACACCATCATTGACGCCAAAGGCAATCCGTCTAATCCGGTAAACCTTGGCAGGAATATCAACTCGCCATACGACGAGGTAACGCCATTTTACGACAGCCATAGGCAACTGCTTTATTTCTCGTCCAACCGTCCAGGTGGTATGGGCGGTTTCGATGTCTATGTGTCGTTTGGCAATCGCAACCGTTACAGCAAGCCCAACCCAATGGTTGAGCCGCTCAACTCACCATACAACGACATCTACTATATGGCGACAGACTCTACCTTTCAGCGGGGTTATATCTCATCCAATCGCAAGGATGCACTTTTTGCTGTAGATTCGTTTTGTTGCAATGATTTATATTTATGGCAGTACGTCCCAGCTCCTGAGTTGGCTGATAATCCAGAACCTCAAGAGCCGACACTTCCAGAGCCTGAGCAGCCTCAAACTATTCCGCAGCAACCACAACCCAACGGGAGGAAACTTCCCGTATTGCCTGAGCCGCCACTGATTGAGGATGTTACGCCATCGCCAGAGCAGCCTATCGTGCTTTTTTTTCATAACGATGAGCCAGATCCAGGTTCCAATCTTACCACTACAACCGTTTCGTATGATGCTGCGGTGCAGCGTTATATAGCTATGCGGCAGCATTATAAAGACGCATGGCGCAACGAATGTGATGATTGGGGAATGGACTCGGTAGGCATGTTGTTAGACTATTTCTTCGACACAGAGGTCAAAGGCAATTACGATAGGTTGAACGATTTTATGTGGATTATGGCGGAGAAGGTGTGGGAAGGGCATCAGGTTACGTTGACCATACGGGGCTTTGCAAGTCCGTTGGCATCGTCAGACTATAACGACAAATTGTCGGCTCGTCGTATAAGCAGTTTTATGAACTATTTGAGGCAATGGAATCAAGGTACACTTCGTCGGCCGCTTGCCGATGGCAGTTTGCGTATCGTGCAGGCTCCTATGGGTAGTACTACGGCAGCTGCGGGGGTCAGTGCCAGTGTGTCAGATCAGACCCATTCGGTCTATAGTATTGAGGCAGCACGTGAACGACGTATTGAGTTGATTCAATATCAGTTTGAGTAGCTCGTTTTCAATAAGCCGAGCTTGCCTACTGGCCAAGTGTCGCAGGTGAAAACAGGAGACTGCTATCAGTGCTTGTCTTTATTGGATTTACGCTGATGTCTGCCAGATTTTGCGTTAGCGGATTGCTTATTGGATTTTTTGTCGGCATTGTCTCGTCTTTTTTTAGTGGATTTTGATTTAGATGGCGCAGTGTTGCTGTCTTTGTTTGGAGACATGTCGCTGGTTACCAACCCGAAGTCAATTTGTTTTTTGAGCATATCTACCTTCTTCACTACAATCTGGACGGCATCGCCCAGTTTGTAGCAGTTTCCAGTGCGGTGGCCGATTACTTGATAGTTGTCTTCGTCAAGCATATAGTAATCGTCACGGAGGCTTCCTATCGGAATCATGCCTTCGCATTTGTTGCCTTCAATCTCAGCATAGATGCCCCATTTGCTTACTCCCGACACATGGGCGGCAAACACTTTTCCTATCTGGTCGCTCAAAAATTCGGCTTGTTTATATTTCACGCTGCTGCGCTCGGCATCAGCGGCTTTTTTCTCCATTTGAGAGCAGTGTTGGCAATATGCCTCATAGGTGTCGGCACTTACACTCTGCCCACCATCCAGATACAACTCAAGCAGTCTGTGTGTCATTAGGTCAGGGTAGCGTCGTATAGGTGAGGTAAAATGGGTATAATAGCGAAACCCCAATCCGTAGTGTCCTATATTTTCAGTGCTGTAGTAGGCCTTGCTCATGGTGCGAATGGCGATGCTGTCAATCATGTATTCTTCGCCCCTTCCAGCTACTTTCTCAAACAATGCGTTGTAACTCTTAGCCAAACTCTTGCGGCTGGAGGTCTTGATGCTATAGCCCAGTTTGCCAACAAATTCGACGAAAGTGCCCAACTTCTCAGGATTGGGCTCGTCGTGCACGCGGTACACAAATGTCTTACTTGTTGATTTCTCGCCACCCCGTTTGCCTTTTGTGCTGTTGTGTGGATCCCCTGCGCCTATGCGTTCTGCTACGAGGCGGTTGGCAAGCAACATAAACTCCTCAATCAGCCAGTTGGCTTCGCGTTGTTCCTTGATATAAACGCCAATAGGTTTGGCATTTTCGTCTAACTGGAATTTTACTTCTTGCGATTCAAAGTTGATTGCTCCGTCCTTATATCTGCGGTCTCTCATAGTCGAAGCCAGTTTATGTAAGGTTAGGATGGAGTCTTTCAGCTGTGGGTCGGTGGGTATTTCTACATTGGCGTCCACCTCAAGGTTATTGTTTTTGTCAATGATAGCTTGAGCCTGTTCGTAAGCTAACCGGTGGTTAGACCGAATTACGCTTTTGCCCATCCAGGATTCAAGTACGTTGGCATTTTCATCCATGGTGATTATCACGCTGAAACAGAGTTTGTCTTCGTTAGGACGGAGTGAGCATATCTGATTGCAGAGACGTTCGGGAAGCATGTGGATGGTGCGATCTACAAGATAAACGCTTGTGCCTCTGGTGTATGCCTCTTGGTCAATGGCTGAATTTGGGCGTACATAATGCGACACATCGGCTATGTGTACTCCTATTTCATAGCAAGACTGGTCGCCATGTTTGAGTTCTGTCAGCGATATTGCATCGTCAAAGTCTTTCGCATCGGCGGGGTCAATGGTTAGTGTGAATGTCTGGCGGCAGTCGCGCCGGTTAGAGTAGTCGCTTTCGCAAGGCTCTTGGATAGCATTGGCCTCTTGCTCGGCAGCTTCAGGAAAATCCCGCGGGAAGTCGTATTCGGCAAGGATGGATTGCATCTCTACATCGTTATCGCCCGGTGTCCCGATACGTTTGATGACTTTGCCTACGGGGTTGTTCATGCGGTCGGGCCACTCTACCAGTTCTACCAGCACTTTCTCACCATCGGCAGCACCGCCCAAGTCAGCGAGAGGAATGAAAAAATCGACAGGCATGGTCCGACTGTCGCATACCATAAAAGCGTATTGTTTTTGCAACTGGATACAGCCTACAAAACGTGTTTTGGCACGCCGAACAACCTCTACGACCTTGCCTTCGGGTTTGCGCATCTTGCGCTGAGGAAATAGCATCACGCGGACGGTGTCGCCGTGCAGGGCATGACCAGTATTGCCAGCCGCAATCTGTATGTCCTCGGCTTGGTCGTTGGGCAGTATCACATAGGCTTTGCCCGTTTGCTTCATGTCGATGATGCCTTCCACTTGATTGGATGGTAACATATCGGGACTGATTTTGGCGGAATTGATACGGTAGCGGCTTTGGTGCCCTTCGTCAACCAGTAACTCCTCTTTTGCCAATTGGTGCATGGCGGCAATGATAGCCTGCCTACCCGCTTTGTCGCGTATGCCTAAACGTGACGCTATCTGTTTGTGGTTGAATGAGTCAAATGGGTTGTGAGTAAAAATTTTGAGTATCTGTTGTATAAATGGATCCATAGTAATGTTTTTTTTTGATTTTTACATTATAAGACAGTCTGTTTGGTAGGGGGGCGAACGAGTGCGTTGTTATTTGCTGTTGGCAAAGCCGCTTCGGATCATGAATGCCGAGATGTCTGGGTCGCGTCCCATGAAATTACGAAACAGATTGGCTGGGTGTTCGGTACCTCCGCGTGAGAGTATGGATGTGCGCAGCCGTTGAGCGGTAACAGAATTAAGAATTCCATCGGCATGGAACCGGCTGAAGATGTCAGCCTCTAAAACCTCTGCCCACTTATAGCCGTAGTAGCCCGAAGCGTAGCCTCCTGAGAAAATGTGGGTAAAGGCTGGACTGGAGAAGCATCCCGCTATCCAAGGCATTTGCTCAATAATAGCTTCGTGCTCAAAACCTTCGATGTCGTCGTCGATAGGCTGGCAGATGGAGTGAAACGCGATATCAATGAGACCATAATTGATTTGGCGTACACATAGATAGCCTGATTGGAAGGCTTGTGCCTGTTTGATCTTTTCGATATAGTTGATTGGTAGAGCCTCACCAGTGCGATAATGACGGGCAAAGGAGGATAAAAACAAAGGCTCGTAGCACCAATTCTCCATCAAGTGTGATGGCAGTTCTACAAAATCGCGGTACACGTTGGTGCCAGATAGCGACTCGTAATCCACATCGCTTAGCAAACCGTGTATAGCATGTCCCATCTCGTGCATAAATGTCTTTAATTCGCTGAACGATAGCAGTGCTGGACTGTCGCCGATAGGACGTGAAAAATTGCAAACCACTTGAATCAGCGGGCGCACTTCGTTGTCGCCATTGCGCCACTGACCTCTAAATTCGGTCATCCAAGCTCCACTGCGTTTGCTTGGGCGAGGGTGTAGGTCGAGATAGAGTACCCCCATTAGTCGTTGCTGGTCGTAAACCTCATAGACCGTCACTTCGGGGTGGTATGTGGCAATGTTTGTGGCTTGGATGAATTGCAAACCATATAGTGTATGATATAGGTCGAAGATGCCTTTCTTGACTTGATTTAGTTCTAAATAGGGGCGGATCAACTCGGTGTCAAACTGGTAGCTTTGCTGGCGGAGCAGCTCGCTATAGAAGCTATAGTCCCATGGTTCCAGAACCTCATTGGCATTAAGTTTCAGGTCGGTTGCTATCTCGTTGCTATGTGCCAATTGGTTGACGTCGTCAACGTCTTGCTTTGCAGCAGGTAGGGCTGCATCAATAAGCTGACGCATAAAGTCGTTGAGTCGGGTTGTGGATTGCACCATGCGTTCAGACAGCACATAGTCGCAATAGCAGTCGTAGCCCAGCAGTCGCGCTTTTTCAGCACGGAGTGCGGTTATCTGTCGTATAAGACTGCGGTTGTCAGTATCGCTGCCAGCATGGCATCCGCGACTGTTGTAAGCGCGCCACAGCCGCTCGCGCAGTTGGCGATTGCGGGCATAGGTCATAAATGGAGTGTAAGAGGGTGCCGAAAGTGAGACAACCCATCCGTCCAGTCCCCTTTGTTCTGCCTCTTGTCGTGCCGCCTTAATATGGTTGTCTGGAAGTCCTTGTAGGTCGGAGGCTTGAGTGAGGTGAAGCATGAAAGCATTGTTGTCGGACAGCACATGCTTGTTGAACTCTTGCGAGAGTAGGCTTAACTGTTCGTTGATGTCTGCCAATCGTTTGCGTTGTGCTTCAGGTAGCGCAGCACCGTTGCGCACAAACTGCTTATAGGTCTTCTCTAACAGCATCAATTGCTGGCTTGTTGTGCAACAGCCGTTTTCTCGGTGTTTATATACTTGTTCTACTCTTTCAAATAGCTTTTGGTTCATGCTGATGCCATTCTCAAATTGAGACAGTTTGGGTATAGCACTCATTACAATCTCCTCGAGTTCGGGAGAGGTGTCGCACTCGTTGAGGTTGAAAAGCAGGCTGGTGATGCGGTTCAGCTCCTGCGAGGCCTCTTCGAGGGCTACGATGGTGTTTGAAAACGATGGAGAATCGCTATTGGCTGTGATGGCGTCAATACGAGATTGAGCCGTCTTGATTGCCGTGTCAATGGCTGGCAGGTACATCGAGGTGTCGATGTCGCCGAATGGAGGTGTTTGGTGTGGTGTAAGCCACGGATGAAGCAGAATGTTATCCATGTAAATACT
>JAGHVA010000251.1 GCA_018064565.1 Candidatus Colimorpha onthohippi | reverse complement strand
GTCCTATGCCATGCGGATAGACCCGCAGAATCTACGAGAGAATACCTGTTTGGTTTCTGCTATGGTTTTTGATATCAGCGCAGGCAGTCATACTTTGAAGGTGTATCAGGGAGAGAATCCTTCATCGGCCCAGTTGCTTGCCACAAAATCGTTTACACTTTCGGGCGACAGTGTATGGCGCTCCGTTACCTTTGCCGACTCTATACCCATAACCACAACGCAGCCGCTTTGGTTGGTAGTTTCTGCTGCCAATGCAGCTGTTCCTTGTGCCAGTTATGCGGGCTTTGACGATGGGTCGTGGCTCTTGAACGCAGACGGGCAGTGGCAGACGGTTACAGATCAAGACTATTACCTTACATGGATGTTGAGAGGAGTTTTTGCTCGTCGCAACAGCCAAGCCCAGTGCCATATCACACAGTTTCCTTACCTGCAAGATTTTGAATATGACATGTCGTGTTGGACTTCAGCGGTTGCCGATAGGTCAAGCGCAAACCTCTTGGGTATGGGGGTCTTAGAGGCTGGTAGTCAAGCTTATTCGGCTGATTATGTATATCAGTTTTGTAGCTATTTCAGTAGCAACGACTATCGTCAGTATCTAATCTCACCGCAGTTGTCGGCATCGGGCGACATCAACCTTACGTTCTACTGTTGGGCTCCCTATGGGTTGTATTATGCCGAGCAGTTTAGAGTGTTGTATTCTACCGAGTCCAATGCTGTCGAAGATTTCGTGTATCAGGTGGCGGACGTTACGATCCGCAGCAGCAGTTGGCACAAATGCAATTTTACTATTCCCGCCACAGCGCGTTATATCGCTATTCAATATTATTCTCAATACAAATATTACTTGATGGTTGATGATATCCAGCTTACCACTGCAGCACCTAATATACTTTCGCAGCTTTGCCAGATAGACACCTTGCCGTGGGTTGAGAATTTCTATGATAGTGATACTAAGGCATGCTGGCAGTCGGTTGACAACGATCGTGATGGCTACGATTGGATGTTGGAGACCTATCCCAACCTCGATTTGGGGGTAGTGTTTTCCGAATCGTATGTCAACCGCAAAGGCGCTTTGCAGCCCGACAACTGGCTCATATCTCCATCAATAGTACTTCCAGCTGGACATTCATACAAACTCTCTTGGTATGCAGCAGGCGTTGACGACAACGATTATGCTGAGCATTATAGTGTGTATCTATCCACACAAGGTTATGGCATGCCTCAACTCATAAGCAACCCTATCTTCTCGCAAACAATTACCCGTCCCGATTGGGAATATCATGAAGTTGACCTCTCCCCTTATGCGGGCGATACCATAGTGCTCAACTTTCGGCATCATAACTGTTCTAACCAATACCGGCTGTGGATCACCGATGTCAGCATCCAATCTACCGACGATACATTGGCAGTGATTGCCCCGCAGACAGATGGTAATCACTATCCGCTGATTGTGGCTCCCAACCCCGCTACCGATGTGGTTACAATCTACACGCAAGGCTTTCAATCGGCACAGCTGTTCGACCTTCATGCACGCTGCCGCCTTGTCTCTAATAGTGAGTCATTCTCTACCGCTCACCTGCCAAGGGGTGTTTATATGCTACGTGTTACAACCCAATATGGTGTCCAGATACGTAAAGTTATCCTAACCTCTCATTAAGCCCAGCCCCACATCAAGTTCTTCTCGCAAACCTGCCCGCATCATGCTCGGTATAGCCCTCATTTTCTAATGACGAAAAAACTACATTTGTGAAGATTTGAACGCAAAAATACATGCTGATAGGTGTGCTTTAATAAAAAATATTTTACTGTAAATCATCAGTTTTTTATAGCTGCCAATCAAAATATTTGGTAGGTTATAAAAATATACGTACCTTTGCAAACGGTTTTGTTCAAAACAAGTAGCAAACCTATAGAGTGCGGGGTAGAGCAGTGGCAGCTCGTCGGGCTCATAACCCGGAGGTCGTTGGTTCAAATCCAGCCCCCGCTACCAAGCAGGACAAGTCAGTTGGCTTGTCCTTTTTTGTTTCTCGTAACTGCTTGGTTTCGTTGTCAATCAATTCAAACACAGCATTAATTGCAATAGTTTGACTATGTGTGTTTACAATCGCAACAGAACGATAAAAAGCAGACAAGAACATTCAAACCCTAACAGGGTGGCGGTCTGTTGGCTGGTCGATTATGTTGCCGTTCAAGCACATAAATGAACTGATTGCTTTCATATCAAAAAAATTCGTATTTTTGCAAAAATAATAGCGTAACCGCCTGTAAGGAAAGTACATAATAATTGATGATTATATATGATGGAAAGAGAAATAAGCGAGACATACTTTTTTGACGAAAATGGCTTTGATACAAATGGATTTCGAATTTGTGATGGCATCGCATTTCGCGAAGTTGTTAAGGAATTCGAGTTCGACTTTCATAAGAAACATAGTGGTGAGTATGCACTTTTTTTGTATGCTAATGCACGAACAATGAATTTATTGGCAAAATCATGCCATGCAGAACCTATCTTATCTTACGGAATGGATTTAACGCAAGGAAAGCACTTTGACCCATTATGTGACCCAGATGCAAACCATAATATGGACTTGTATAGCAAGTCAATTTTTGTGTACGGGATTGACTCTGCATTTATGACTGACCTTGATGAGGATGGATATCCCATCTTTGGAGATGGCATTTATCCACTGACACTCTTGGTTGACTGCAATATACGTAATGGTGAATTAAGACTATCCACACCGACGGATGAATCCGATGATGAATTTGATATTAATAAAGTACTAACCCCAGTATATGAATTAGCATGACACAAAAATACCAATGGCATCTTGTCAGAACTATCAATGGAGAATGGGTAAGTGAGGAATACGCAGTGTATATGACCAAGCGTTCAGGTAATATGCGACTGAAAGATGCTTCAAGATTAGGAATAAAAATTAGTCTTCATCCAGCACAAGATGGAAATTGCTGGTGCTTCCGTCATGAACTTGAAAGCCTAATCAAAGCACAAAAAGAAAAAATGATTATCCGCTATAATGCACGATGTAGTTTATAATTGAAGATATGCACTTGTTATCCAAACCGACATAAGGCAAAAACG
>JAGHVA010000109.1 GCA_018064565.1 Candidatus Colimorpha onthohippi | reverse complement strand
CGCATTACCCAAGGCGTCGCTTCGCTTGCCATTATTCGCAGAAATTTATTGTTAAGCAGTGCTATTCGCTAAATTATTTTATTGAGTGGTGCTCATGACCTTCCTTTGGTCGGTTTATGACCTTCCTTTGGTCGGTTGGGCTATGAAGGTCATTGGGCTTTCAGCCCGTTTTATCGGACAACAATATTTTATTTTGATTTTATTGCTATTTGGTAAGCTTTATCAACCAGATGCCTATTAGGGGCTTCGAATCTATACCCCATGGAACACTTTGGCGGATGCTGATAATTAGAATCTTGTACCTACTTTCGGTATTGGTGGATAATGTTCAACTCTTCGGGGTTAAACATACGGTACCGCTCCTGCCAGTGAGATGATTCCTCGTTGTTAGTGTTGTCCGCTATGACACATTGATTTGAAGAGGTGTTTTGGATGCTCATGAACTCTGTCTGAGAGAGCTCAGCAAGTGGTGAATCCAAATGCTGTCCAATGTGGAATAATCCGTATGGGTTGCCATCGTCATCACGAGGTGGTTGTCCTTCTCGGATAAGGTCGGCATTACTATATGCCGCCCATCTTTCATTTGGCTGTTCAGTTTGGCAGTTGCATGCCCACCAACGGATGTCGTTGCGGATTAGTGCTGGATGAGAGCCTATGGTGGCTTGTCGAAGTCCTGCCAAGATGTATATCTGAGCCTCATCCATGGAGTTTATGTAGTCGGTAATCTGGCAGTCCCAGCCTACTTTGTCCAGCAGCAGTTTTTTTTCAGAGGGTGTAAGTGGCATGATGGCGGGAATCAAGTGTTGATAGTTTATTAGTCGCAAACAGCGTTGCTGTCAATGCGTTTCAAAAGACCTTTCAATACATTGCCTGGACCCAGTTCGGTAAACCGATTCGCATGGTGGGTTATCATGTTTTGGATTGTCTCAGTCCATCGCACTGGAGAGGTCAGTTGCGCAATCAAGTTCTCTTTAATTTCTCTGGCATCTGAAGTGGGTGTGGCACATACGTTTTGGTAGATAGGGCATCGTGGGGTGTTGAATGGTGTTTTGTTGATGGCTTCCTCCAGTTGTTGCCTGGCGGCTTCCATCAAAGGTGAGTGAAACGCACCGCCTACAGCCATAGGCAATGCTCTTCCGCCACGTTCTTTGACCATTGCGCTTGCTTGGGCAATGCCGGTCAGTGATCCGCTGATAACCACTTGTCCAGGGCAGTTATAGTTTGCAGCTACAACCACCTCGTCAGTGATCGAGTTGCAAATCTCTTCTACAACGCTATCGTTGAGTTTTACGATTGCGGCCATGGTAGATGGGGTGGTTTGGCAGCATTGTTGCATTGCGGAGGCGCGTGTATGTACAAGGCGGAGCCCATCGGCGAAAGAGATGGCACCTATGGCTGCCAATGCGCTAAATTCGCCCAACGAGTGCCCTGCTACCATGTCGGGTTGGAACTGGTCATTGAGTGCTACAGCGCATGCCACCGAATGCAGAAATACGGCAGGCTGCGTAACGCGGGTCTGCTTAAGGTCATCGTCGGTTCCATGAAACATTATCCCAGTAATATCAAAACCGAGAATCTGGTTGGCTTGTTCAAAAAGATTTTGGCAGGCAGGCACCGAATCGAACAAGTCCTTTCCCATCCCAACAAATTGAGAACCTTGACCAGGAAAGAGATAAGCGTGCATTTTGAACGTATGAGTTAAAGAGGGGCGATAACAAGACACAACCCCGTTATGAATAACGTGAATACAATCAGTTTTAGTATATATGAGGCAGATGGCTTCAGGTGGTAATGCCTGATTGCTATAATAGTTTGAGTTATGGCCATAAAACTCTGAGCGGTAAGGCTTGCGATGGCGCTTCCTACTGGACCCCATATAGGGATGGCAACCAGATTGGCGATTAGGCTGAACAATAATGTACCAGAAGCCAACCAATTGAGTGTTTTGAGATGCCCTCCTGCGGTGAGTAGTGTGCCAAATATATAGGTAAATGATATGGGGATTATATCGAAAACAAGCAGTCGGAATACGCGTGCAATGCTTTCGGCATTGTCGTGGTATAGTAGTTGCATCAAGGGTTCGGAAAAGGTGGAGAGTATGATTGCTGATGCTATAGCAAACACCATGATGAGTGAGAAT
This sequence comes from Candidatus Colimorpha onthohippi, assembly GCA_018064565.1. GTDB lineage: Bacteria > Bacteroidota > Bacteroidia > Bacteroidales > P3 > Colimorpha > Colimorpha onthohippi. Next base: position 8,883 of record JAGHVA010000109.1, on the reverse strand, counting down.
GCAGTTTTAGTGGTGGCGGTTAGCTGTGGATAGTCGGGACTATTGTCGATAGTTTGAGGTGCTGTAAGTTTTGAAAAAATTGGGAGCAGCGGTACTGATACCAGGTAGGCGACCATGCTCAGTGCATCGAGCAGCCGGAATGCACCGGCATAGATGCCTGCATCGGTATTGCCGAGTGGCGATAGGCGGCTGAGTAGTATGGGATCCAACCTATTGTATGACGCCATCAGCAGTACCAACAGGGCAAATGGGAGCCCTTTTCGAAGCAGTTTTAATTGAGATTGGAGTGAGAATCTAAAAGAGCGGAGCAACTCTTTGGTATGAATCCGTTTGAGTAGCAGAATCACCGCAATGGCAGTAGTAAAGACATAAGCAGCGGTTTGTGCCAATACAAACCATTCGATGTGGAATGGTATGGATTGAGCATTGGTGTGCAAGAGTAGTGTACCGCAGATGATAATCATCAGAATCCGGTCGAGCACACTCAATATGCTATCCCATTTCAGCAGCAGCAACCCTTGAAAATTGCTGCGTAGGTATAAGATCAATGAGTTGAGGAACTGGTTGATACAGATAATAACCAACAGCCAAAACTGGTGAGATTGGTACCCTATAACAAACCCTATAGTAAGTGTAACGCTGAGGTAGAACAGCAGTAGCAGCAATTTTAGTACCAACAGTTGGGGTAGGTTTTGGGTTATTTGTTGTGGGTCTTGTGCTATATTGCGTGTATTGTAGTTGGTTACACCTAAGTCGAGTAGGATATTAAAGACATACGCCACATTAAACAGCGCAAAATAAAGTCCGTAACTTTCAGCGCCTACAGCGTTTTGCACACCGACTTCAATGCCAAACAGCCACAGCGGTTTCACGATGATGTTGAGTATCATCATCCAAGATAGACCAGAGAGTAGCGTTTGGCGGAGGTTCATGCCGTTACCGTGTGATTTCAAAAATCTCTTCGATGTCCCAATTGGCGCGTAGCGGTATTTCCTTTTCCATAAAGTGATAGGGTTCAGGTTGGCGATGTAGCCAATAGTTGCCAGGGGTCCACTTCCCGTTCAAATCTAAATCAGCGAAGGCTTGAATTTTATATGTCGCAGGGTGCAGATGGATAAAACTAACCTTATCGTTATGTTGGGCGATTTTTGATTGGATTGTCTTGCCAGAGGCATCGGTTAGTTGTATTACATAGCGCACAGTGCTGTCGCCATGCACCGTGATGAAAACAGATCCGTACTTGTCTGCGCCTTCGGTCTCGGTGGCGATAGCGATGGAATCGGTGGATTGTCCAAAGATATTGATCAAGCGACCGGGTAACAATACCATTTGGTACTTCTCGCCTGATTGGGGTGTGAACGGTACAGTAACATTCATAAGTGAGGAGTCAACCTCAACCGCATAGTAATTTGCGCTACTGTCGGCAAGATTTGTAATTCGTACAGCGCTATCCAATACACATCGAGTGGTGTCGAGTGGTATGCTGCATCTTAATGAGGGCTTTGCAAAGTAGGGGATAGGTGATGAAGCGCTCCATGAAATCCAATCGTTATTTTTTTGAGCAGTTTTGGAGGATGCCGAGTGGCTCTTCCGTCGTTCGCGCCATTGAAGCTTTAGAGTGTCATCGATACCGCTGTCGTCGTGCAGGGTGATTTGAATCTTGGTGCATTTGGGATTCGATGTCCATGCGCGTATCGTGTCGGCTGATGGGTTGATGCGATATACAAAGTCGCTGTCTGACAAGATAATAGGGTTCTGTAGGGGTGCTACTGAAACAATCTCGATGCAGCCAGGGGCTGTAAATTCGCTTTTGGCTATTCGTTGCGCTTGTTGCTCATCGATAGATAACAATAAAACCTCGGCATTTGGGGTTGCAGTAGTGTCGGCAGGGTGTGCTGGGTATCCACAAGAGCTGAATGCCATTGTCTCGGTTGGATCCAAGAGTAGGTCTCGGTTCTCGTCAATCAAAGCTACAATGCGATAGAAACCCGGTCGCATAAATGAACACGTATATGAACCGTCTTTATGGGCTTTTGTCAGGTAGTCAGGTTTCCGTTTCACCACTACAGAGTCGTTGCATGGCTCAGCATAAAACATCACCGTAACCTCCTTCTCGTGGGGTTTCAAAGTCTGTGCATCCATCGCAAACCCTGATAAAGTCAAGGTGTCTATATTGCTGCCCGTAGCAAAAGCATAGGTGTAGTTTTCGATAGCGTTGCCTTCGGTAAAATCCGCTATGGCATTCATGAATTGCAGTTGATAGGTGGCATCGGGTTGTAGGGTGTCGGGTAGGGATATGCTGATACCGTGACCTTTAGGGGTGTATGTCGGTTTCGGACTCATCGGAGGGGATACAACGATGTTGTTGTCAGGGTCTTTGACAACAACATATTCATCAAATTCGACAAAGATATTGTGAGTAGAGATATTGCGGGAGCCGCTTGCTGGGTATTCCTTGACCATCTTAGGAGGAGTGGTGTCGCGTGGACCGCCTTCTGGATACCCTTGTTTGGCACAACTATATGCGATTAGAGCGGCAATTGTCAACAATATGTGTGATGCGGTGTGAGCAAGGCGTTGAAACATGATGTGATGTGTGGTGTGTGTGAATAGAGGTGCTCAATATAAGTAAATATTAGTGGCCGTAGTCTGCTAAGAATTTGATTCGCATCAAGCGAATTTCCTCTTCGGTGTAGTCAGGGTCATCGGCAAATTCTTCGTATGCCTCCTCCAACGATCCGCTTTCGCTCTCGCGCCAATAGTCAAGCAGTACCTCTTGATGTTCCTCTTCGATATAAGCGTTGATATGATAGTCGATGTTGATTTTTGAACCCGATGCGATAATTCGCTCAATCTCGGTGAGCAACTCCGACATAGTCAGTCCTTTGCTATGAGCTATATCTTCGAGAGATTTCTGCTTGTCGGTGTTGATGATGATATATACGCGGAGTTCTGTTTTGTCGATGGCAGAGTGAACCATATCCTGTTCCGGGCGTTCAATCTCATTATCTTCGACATACCGTTTGATTAGTTCAACAAAAGGCTGGCCATGCTTTTGAGCTTTGGCGATACCGACACCGATGCAGTGGCTCAACTCCTCGATGCTACAGGGGTATCGGTTGGCCATATCAATCAGTGATCGCTCCTCGAAAATAACGTATAGAGGGAGCCGCTCTTTATGAGCGATGCTTTTGAGCAACTCTTTGAGTTGGGTAAAGAGGGCTTCGTCAATGGCAGTAGCTGATGCTGCTGAATTGGGCACAGCCTCGTCGTCACTGTCGTCGGCAGCACTGGAGTAGTCGTGGTCGCAACTGACGCTGATAGGGTATGGCTTTTTGATGTATTTGTTGCCTGCTGGTGTGAGTTTGAGTATGCCAAATTGCTCTATCTCTTTGGTAATCAGTTTGGCAAATATAGCTTCGCGTAGCACTGCTTTCCAGAATAGGTCATCGTGGTCGGTGCCACCGCCGAATTGTTCCAATTGGTCGTGTTTATATACCTTAGTGATGGAATTGACGCGTCCCATCATCACATCGATTACCTCTTTGGTTTTGAAAGCCTGTTTAGTGGCCAGAATAGTTTCTAAGGCATACACCATCTCCTGTTGAGCGTCAACGCGTGGTTTTGGGTGGAGGCAGTTGTCGCAGTTACCGCAGTTGGTTTCAGGATAGTCCTCACCGAAATATTTTAATATGTTCATGCGTCGGCATGAGGAGCTTTCAGCGTAGGATACCATCTCCTGCACCAATTGGGTAGCCATCTCCCGTTCGGTATTGTTTTTGTCGGTAAAGAATTTGTACAGTTTTTCTACATCTCGGTCGCTGTAGAATGCGATGCAACGACCTTCACCGCCATCGCGCCCAGCGCGTCCCGTCTCTTGATAATAGCCTTCCAGACTTTTGGGTATGTCGTAGTGAATCACAAAACGGACATCAGGTTTGTCGATACCCATACCAAAGGCGATGGTAGCAACGATAACGTTCACCTTCTCCATCAAAAACTTATCTTGATTTTCTGCGCGCAGTTTGTTGTCCAAACCTGCATGATAGGGTAGTGCTTTGATGCCGTTTAGGCAGAGCAGTTCCGCCAGCTCTTCCACGCGTTTGCGTGTCAAGCAATAAATGATGCCGCTTTTGCCTGGATTATCTTTGATAAAGTGGATAATCCGTCTGTGAAATTCTTTAGGGTCAGCGGGTTTGGGTTGCACTTCGTAGTAGAGGTTGGGTCGGTTGAACGAGCTGATGAAGGTCTTCGCTTTCCCCATCCGGAGGTTTCGGACTATGTCCTGTTTCACTTTTGGGGTAGCGGAGGCGGTCAGTGCTAATACCGGCATGGGATGATTCCGTTTCGATTTTTCTGAAATCCGGTCTATAGCATTGCGCAGCCTGCGGTACTCTGGGCGGAAGTCGTGCCCCCATTCGGAGATGCAGTGAGCTTCGTCGATGGCAAAAAATGATATATCCAATTGCTGGAGCAATTCGATAGTCTCATCTTTTGAAAGCGTCTCGGGTGCTACATATAGCATCTTAGTGCCACCAGCCATTAGGTCCTCTCTTACCTCAGTCAACTGCTGCCTATTGAGAGAGGAATTCATAAAGTGTGCCACACAGTTTTTCCCAGCGGTATAGCGTACGGCATCTACCTGATTTTTCATCAGTGCAATTAGTGGCGATACCACAATGGCGGTGCCTTCGCTGATAATGGCGGGCAACTGGTAGCATAACGATTTGCCACTGCCAGTAGGCATTATCACAAAAGTGTCCTGCCCGTCAAGGACACTTTTGATGATGGCTTCTTGGTTGCCCTTAAAGGTGTCAAAACCAAAGATTTCTTTTAATTTGCTATGCAAGTCTATCATATTTCCAAAAAAAACGTGTACTTTTGCAAACCCTGAAGGGAAGTGGTGATGCTTGATACTTAATTTATTTGTGTTGTATAGCTCATCGTGGCGGCATTCTAAATTGTGCAAGACGCGAGAACTAAAACATTTTTCAAAGTTACAATTTTTTTCAAATTCTACAAAATATTTTTTTGTCGTGAAAAGTCCTGATGAAATAAAACAGATTGCAATACAGGTGATTAGTGATGAGAAAAAAGCCATCGAGAGTTTGATCCCGCGTATTGACGGCAATTTTGCGGATGCGGTTCGTATGATGTTTGAATGCCGTGGTCGTGTTGTGGTAACGGGCATTGGCAAAAGTGCGAATATTGCTACCAAGATAGTATCGACATTAAATTCGACGGGTACGCCTGCCTTGTTTTTACATGCTGCGGATGCTATTCACGGCGATTTGGGCATGGTGCAGCCAGGTGATGTAGTAGTATGTATCTCTAAGAGTGGCAACACGCCAGAGATAAAGGTGCTGGTGCCGTTAATTAAGAATTTTGGCAACACACTCATTGCCATTGTCGGTAATAACGATTCTTTTCTGGCTCGCGAAGCTGATATTATGTTGGATGCTACAGTCGATCATGAGGCATGTCCAAACAATCTGGCGCCCACATCGTCAACTACTGCGCAGTTGGTTATGGGCGATGCATTGGCAGTGGCGTTGATCGAATGTCGTAACTTTTCGGCTCGCGATTTTGCTCGGTTCCATCCTGGCGGTGCGTTGGGCAAACAGCTTTATCTGCGTGTGGGCGATCTCTCGGTGCAGAATGAGCGTCCGGTGGTGTCGCCTTCGTCATCGGTTAGTAACACCATATTAGAGATGACCACTAAGCGGTTAGGGTGTACCGTTGTGGAAGAAAACAACGCGATAGCGGGTATTATTACTGATGGCGATTTGCGACGGATGATGCGCGACCATAAAAACTTTGATGCGCTTACTGCTTCGGATATCATGAGCCGAAATCCCAAGTGTGTAAAAATCTCCGAATATGCTGTCAAGGCGTTGGAGGTGATGCGTCAGAATGCAATCACACAGTTGATAGTGGTCAACGATGAGGGTAGGTATGAGGGTGTGCTTCATTTGCATGATATTTTGCGTGAGGGTATCATCTGATGTTATATGATAATATGGTTTGAATAGATTAGCCATTGTCTTGTTGTGATGTAATGGCTATACATATAGAAAGAAAGTCAGTTGCTATGGAGTTGCGTACTGAAAATGTGGTAAAAAAATATCGTTCTCGGACGGTGGTTAACAATGTGTCGGTGTCGGTGCGGCAAGGGGAGATTGTAGGACTTTTAGGTCCCAATGGTGCAGGTAAGACCACTACGTTTTACATGATAGTCGGTGTGATCCGTCCCTTTTCGGGGATGGTATTTCTCGACGATCAGGAGATTACGCCTATGCCGATGTACCGTAGGTCTCAGATGGGTGTTGGCTATCTGGCGCAGGAGGCATCGGTATTCCGGCAGATGTCGGTCGAGAACAACATCATGTCGGTGTTGGAGTTCCGTAAGGATCTCAACAAGGCGCAGCGTGAGGAAAAATTGGAGTCGTTGCTTGATGAGTTTCGACTGCAAAAAATTCGCAAAAGTAAAGGCATACAGCTGTCGGGAGGTGAGCGCAGGCGTACAGAGATAGCCCGCGCATTGGCAAACGACCCCAAATTCTTACTCCTCGACGAGCCTTTTGCTGGTGTCGATCCTATTGCCGTGCAGGATATACAAGATATTGTGGCTCACCTCAAGGATCGGAATATCGGTATCCTAATCACCGACCATAATGTCCACGAGACACTCTCTATCACCGACCGAGCCTATCTCTTATACGAAGGGAGTGTGTTGCATGCAGGCACTCCAGAGGAGATGGCTGCCGACCCGGATGTGCGAGAGAAATACTTAGGTCGTGATTTTGAGCTGCGTCGTCATGTCTCAAAAAAAATTACGGACACCAATATCTCTGCAGAAGCCACCGATATGGCAAATCATCAATAGTGTGGCATAACTCTATATTGAAATTAGAAAAAAAAGTATAAATGAACACAATTGAAGAAGCTTTACAAGATTTTCGTGATGGGAAATTCGTCATTGTGGTAGATGATGAGGATCGAGAGAATGAAGGTGATTTTATAATGGCTGCCGAAAAAATCACCCCTGATCATGTTAATTTTATGCTCAAACACGGACGGGGCGTTTTGTGCGCACCTATCACCGAAACGCGATGCAAAGAGTTAGGACTTGATATGCAAGTGCATGAAAACACCTCGTTGTTGGGCACTCCGTTTACCATTACGGTCGATTTGTTAGGTCGAGGTTGTACTACAGGTGTCTCGATGTATGATCGGGCTATGACTATCAACGCTTTGGCTAATCCTGAAACAAAGCCTACCGACTTGGGTCGCCCAGGTCATATCAATCCTTTACGAGCCCGCGATGGAGGTGTTTTGGTGCGTGCGGGGCATACGGAGGCTGCCGTTGATTTGGCACGTCTGGCAGGTTTGAAACCTTGCGGTGCCTTGATAGAAATTATCAATGAGGATGGAACTATGGCACGTCTGCCACAGTTAGAGAAAGTGGCAGAGAAATTTCAACTCAAAATTGTGTCGATCAAGGATTTAATTGCCTATCGCGTAGCACACGAGACATTGATCCGTAAGGAGGAGGAGGTTAACATGCCTACCAAATGGGGCGATTTCAAACTTATTGCATATACTCAGTTGGACAATGGTGCTACCCATCTTGTGTTGCGCAAAGGAACTTGGAGTGCCAGCGAGCCAGTGTTGGTGAGGGTACATAGCAGTTGTGCTACAGGCGATATCTTTGGTTCGTGTAAGTGCGATTGTGGAGACCAGTTGCATGAGGCTATGCAGATGGTAGAACAAGAAGGTATGGGTGTGATAGTATATATGAGTCAGGAGGGACGTGGTATAGGTCTGGTCAACAAACTTAAGGCGTACCACTTGCAAGAACAGGGTTTAGATACAGTAGATGCTAATATAAAGTTAGGTTTTAAGGCCGATGAGCGTGATTATGGTATAGGAGCTCAGATTCTGCGTGATCTGGGTATTGGCAAGATGCGCTTAATAACCAACAATCCAATTAAGCGCACAGGATTGGAAGGTTATGGGCTGCAAATAGTAGAAACGGTGCCCATCCGCATTGCGCCCAATTCTTACAATGAGCGTTACCTTAAGACCAAGCAAGACCGTATGGGTCATGATCTGAATTTATAAACAGTTTAATCATGGATAAAATTAGTTATGCGTTAGGCCTCAACATAGGCCATCAACTGAAAGATATGGGGATAAACAAAAGTTTTGTTGCCTCCGATTTTGCCGCAGGCGTGGCAGACATGCTTTCGGGTTCCAAACCACAGATACCTTTTGAGGAGGTAAACCAGATTCTGTCTAAATTTTTCAGCGAATTGGAGCAAGCGCAACAAGCACAGGCGGCAGAGCGTGGTAAGACCGCCAAAGCGGATGGCGAGGCTTTTTTGAAAGCCAATGCCCAGAAAGAGGGTGTGGTTGTGACGGCAAGTGGATTGCAGTATCAAGTGTTGAACGAAGGCACTGGGCGTCAGCCAAAGGCGTCGGATACCGTCCGTTGTCATTATCATGGCACTCTGATAGACGGCACTGTGTTTGATTCTTCTTACCGTCGTGGGGAGCCATGTGAATTTGGGTTGAGACAGGTTATAGCAGGCTGGACTGAGGGTGTGCAACTGATGAAAGAAGGAGCCAAATACCGTTTCTTTATCCCGTATAATCTGGCATACGGTGAGCGCGGAGCAGGTGCGGATATTCCACCATACGCAGCCTTGATCTTTGATGTGGAGCTGTTAGCTATTGTGTGATATTTTTTTCGTCTTTTTTACGTTTGAAGCAAAAGCGGTGTTTGGAAATGGAAAATTTGTGCAACCAAACCATAAATCTCTAAATGAGATTGCGAATGCACCCTCTGTGGATTTTGAAGTAAGTGATAATTCATATATG
>JAGHVA010000100.1 GCA_018064565.1 Candidatus Colimorpha onthohippi | reverse complement strand
ATAGCAGAAACAAAGGTAACAATTTGGGCTGACTCCACAAAATGAAATCAGCCCATTCTTGTTTTTTTGTGATTCAATGTTTAGCGGACAGTAATAATTGATTATTAAACTCCCCAAACTATCCGCATTACCCAAGGCGTCGCATCGCTTGCTATCGGGTTTTCTGCCCGTTTACTGGACTGCAATGTCTCAAAATAAAAAAATGCGATCTCTATCAAAGGTCGCATTTTCTTTCTAAATGGTTGGTGTTGGCTAAGATTATTTATCCCAATGTTCATTGAGGGTGCTTTGCCACTATAAGCCAACATGCTTATAGTGGCGAAGCATGCAAAATCACATTGGAGGAGCCTGACCGACTCCTTTTGTTGCCACAATGGTCTTTGAAAGACCAGCAGAGGTCGAAACGACAACAACTGTTGTATATCTCGTTTCTTCTTGCAAATCCTCTTTGACGATGTGAATGCCTTCGGCACTGTTGATGGATTCAATCTGATTGGGAATCAGTGTAATGCCGTTGCTCTGTACAAGTTCTTCGAGGTTGCCTGCAGCGTTTACGACAGAGGTCTTATCGAAATAATACGAGGCGGATATGATGTCGGTACCTTTGATAGTGATTGTAATCTTGTTCCAGTCGCTTTCAGTATCTCCATTTTTCATTGTCAGTTCTGCCTGTACGGGATTGTAAATGCCGTCATACTCATCCTCCTCGTTTGTTGCCTTAAATTCAAAACTGGTCAATATGTCATTTGTCATATTGAATGTTAGTGTGCCATTAGATACTGACGCTGTGTAACAGTTTTGTTCTTTTGATACTGAGGTGGTTAATGGTATAGAATTATCATCATACTTCTGTAAGATTAAAGTTGTCTTATTATGTACAAAGGCACTACTACCAATGCCATTAACCCAAGCATTAGACGGAGCTACGGGTGTATTCTCCCCAGATAAATCTTCTGGAAATCCACCAACAACAGTTGCAAGGACATCCGCAATTGTCTCAATCTCGCGCTTTGCAGCTTTGACGGTTACAGCGCATGTGGCTGTCTTGCCGCCGTCCTTGGTGGTTACTGTGATGTTTGCGTTGCCTTCTGCTACAGCGTGTACGTTGCCTTCTTGGTCAACTATAGCAACATCGGTCTGGTCGCTTGACCAACTGATGGACTTGTCGCTGGCGTTTTCAGGAGTTATGGTGGCAATGAGCTTCACATCGGGGTCGCCAACAGCGATTGTCAATTCGGTTTGGTTAAGCCTTACGTCCGTAATGGATACGGCAGATTCCTCTTTCTCGCAGGAACACAGTAGCCCGATTGCCAGAACTATCATGGAAACGATTGGAATACTCTTTTTCATTTTCATTTGTTTGGATTTTATGTTAGTATTGATGTTGTTACTATCTATAAACTCATTCTCTATCGGAACGCATAATTCAGCACAACTATAACACCTTGCTTACCTATCCAACGATTACGTTAGGATGTGGCAGACGCAGAAGTTAGCAGGTGTACCTTTATGATTTTGGTTTGCTCAATCCAGTCTCATAATAGTGCATCTCTGTAAGGTATGTATATACTGGTGGTGGCAGCAGATGTTTCACGTCATACCCGTCTTTTATTTGATTGCGTATGTAGGTGGATGAGATGTCCATAGTGGGAACCTCTACCATGGTTACATGAGGATGCCCTATAAATTTTTCGCCGGTGTGGTTGGGTCGTGGATAGACGTATATGTGATATTGGTCTAAGATATGCTGGTAATTTCGCCACTTGTCGAACGTGTCGAGATTGTCCGACCCCATAATGAGCGAAAACTGTTTGTCGTTGTAAATCTCGCCCAAACGGGTTAACGTAAGTATGGTATAAGAAGGGCGGGGTAGTCTAAATTCGATGTCGCATGCGCGCATGCGATAGTCGTCGTGGATGGCTAAACGCACCATCTCTAATCGCGCCTGGTCGTCAAGTAGCGACTTCCGGTCTTTAAGGGGGTTGTGGGGTGATACAACAAACCATACCTCATCCAAGTCGGTATGTTCCAACATGGTACCTGCAATTACCATGTGCCCGATGTGGATGGGATTGAATGAACCAAAAAATAGTCCAATCTGTCGCACGATCAGTAAAACTTATAATCAGTCTTGACCTGTATGTGGCGTAGTTTCTTGCCCTTGAAAGTGTATATTTGAGCCACCTCGCTGGCCGCTGATATCACCTTGAGTACAGTTACATCGGTAACGTATGATTTGAGGTACTTGGTGAAATACACCAAATATACATCTTCTTTCGACATTCCCGCATGCAACCCGTTGTTGAACACAACCTCAGGGTCAGTAATCTTGGCATCCAGCATTTCTACCCGGTTGGTGTGGATGGCGCGATAAATTTCAATGTAACTATCATCAATGCGTCTTAGCCGATTGGTTGATACCTCTTGATTGCCGAAGAATTTTCGGTAGCCTACCTCGCGGTACCACTGTAGTTTGTTTCCATTGATGAATTCCTCTAAAGTATTGAATTTTCCAAACGGATACACAACCAAATCAGAAAGGGTGTATAATATCATTGTGTCTGCAATGATCTTTACGTCTTTTACACCATATTCTGGACGTGCAAATTGCATGTAACGCAGTGCTTTGGCACGTGTTGACACCTGCTGTGCGTTCATTGTAACAACCGTCATACATAATGCTGCGATAAGCAATATTTTCTTCATAATCCATACAATTGTTTGAATTTGCAAAGATACGTTTTTTTTATGATTATGCGATGGTAGGTTTTAAGTTTTTTCGGGTGATAGTTGTCGGTGATAGTGTGGGTAATAGTGTTGACGCAATTATTGTGTATGTTTTGCGTTATTGCCATTAGTAAAACAACTTGTTTTTTGTTAGTTATGTTATATGCTGATATTATAGCCAATAATCTAAATCTCGGTGTTCGTCAGGTAGAAAAGACGATTGAGTTGCTTGATCAGGGATGTACGGTCCCGTTTATAGCGCGCTATCGTAAAGAGGCTACGGGGTCGCTCAACGAGGTCCAGATTGCCGCTGTTCGCGACCTGCTTATCAAGTTGAAAGAGTTGGATAAGCGCAGAGAGTTTGTATTGCAGAGTATAGCGGACCAGGGTAAGTTGACACCCGAATTGGAAGTCAAAATTAGAGAGGTAATGTCGCTCACGGAGTTGGAAGACTTGTATCTTCCGTATAAGCCCAAGCGTAGAACGAGGGCAACGATTGCTGCCGAACGGGGTCTGACCCCATTGGCAGATGAGATTCAGCGACAGTATTGTTGTGACATAGCTGCAATTGCTTCACGTTATGTGGATGCTGAAAAGAATGTAAATTCAGTAGAAGAGGCCTTGGCTGGGGCTCGTGATATTTTGGCGGAGCGCGTCAGTGAGAATGCATCGGCACGCGCCAAAGTGCGCAATATCTTTAATAGGTCGGCAATGCTTACCTCCAAAGTAGCAAAAGGCAAAGAAGAGGAGGCTGCTAAGTTTGAGTCTTGGTTTGATTGGTCTGAAAATGCGATGAAAGCTCCTTCGCATCGGATTTTGGCGTTGTTTAGGGGTTATGAGGCAGGCCTTTTGAGGGTTCATGTGCAGCCAGAGGATGATGAGCCTTGTGTGGCGGCTTTAGAAAGGCAGTTTGTGAATGGATCTTATGAGAGTTCGAAGCAGGTGGCTTTGGCGGTTAAAGATGGTTATAAACGTCTGCTGGCACCTTCTATCGAGACTGAGTTTTATAATGTGTTGAAAGAAAAGGCGGACAAAGAAGCCATTAAGGTCTTTGCTGAAAACTTGCGCCAGTTGTTGCTTTCATCCCCATTGGGGCAGAAGCGTATATTGGCCATTGACCCAGGTTTCAGGACTGGCTGCAAAGTGGTGTGTCTGGATGCTCAAGGCAAGTTGGAACATAACGAGACTATCTATCCTTTTACGTCTGTGCGCGAGGAGCGGGCGGCAATCAATAAATTGGAGGCTTTGGTTGAGGCGTTTCACATAGAGGCCATTGCTATTGGAAATGGAACCGCTGGCAGGGAGACAGAGGAGGTGGTGAAACGTTGTCGCTTTAAGACGCCAGTCATTGCCATCATGGTGAACGAGAGTGGCGCTTCGGTGTATAGTGCCAGCGATGTGGCGCGTCGTGAATTTCCAGATTATGATGTTACGGTTCGCGGTGCGGTATCTATCGGCCGCAGGCTCATGGACCCGCTGTCTGAGTTGGTCAAGATTGACCCTAAAAGCATAGGCGTTGGTCAGTATCAGCACGATGTGAATCAGAAAATGTTGCAAGCAAGTTTGGAGGATGTGGTGGTGAGTTGTGTAAACAGCGTAGGCGTTGAGTTGAACACGGCCAGTCGGGAGTTGTTGAGTTATGTGAGTGGTATTGGGCCTTTGTTGGCGGATAATATTGTGTCGTACCGTAATCAAAAGGGGGCGTTTAAGTCGCGTCGTGAATTGCTGAAGGTGGATCGGTTGGGCGAGAAGGCTTATGAGCAATGTGCAGGTTTTTTGCGAGTGAGAGAAAGTGATAATCCGTTGGATCGCAGTGCCGTGCATCCTGAACGTTACGAGGTCGTAGAACGTATGGCGCAGTCGGCAGGGGCTACGGTTGAAGAGTTGATGCAACAAAAATCACTCAGGGATAAAATTGACATCAAACGTTTTGTTACCGCCGATTGCGGTTTGCCGACGTTGCAAGATATAATGCGGGAACTCGACAAGCCTGGATTAGATCCTCGTGCCAAATTTGAGATTTTTGAGTTTGATAAGAATGTTACAAAAATCGAAGATCTCGTTGAGGGCATGGAGTTGCCTGGCATTGTGACGAATATTACAGCCTTTGGGGCATTTGTAGATGTAGGTGTGCATCAAGACGGATTGGTACATATCAGTCAGATGGCAAACCACCGCATCGCAGACCCTTCGGAAGTAGTCCACTTGCATCAGCACGTACGGGTTAGGGTATTGGATGTAGATATCAAGCGCAAGCGGATTTCGCTCACCATGAAACGATGACAAACAACAAACACTGGGATATCGCCTTGCCGACATCTCGGTGTTTTTTTCTTGTCGTTATCTGTTGCTTCTCAACGTAATGAAAGGTATGAGGTTTTCTTCCATCGAGATGCCCCCATGTTGGAATGTGTTGTTGTAATACTGCACATATTGGTTGTAGTTGTTGGGGTATGCAAAGAAATCATTTTTATGCGCAAAGATATACGGAGATGTGATATGCCGGCGGGGCATGAATATCTTAGCGGGATCTTTGACCTCGAAAACCTCTTTGGGGTTGTAGTCAAGCAATCTTCCTTGTTTGTATCGCAGATTGACGCTTACTGTAGAATCACCTTTGACACGTATAGGATTGTCAATTCGTACCGAACCATGGTCAGTGGTTATCACCACATTTACATCGCTCTCGGCCAGCTCCTTAAGCAGGTCGGCAAGAGGAGAATGGTCGAACCATGACTTGGTTACAGACCTGTAAGCCTGCTCGTCTTCAGCAAGTTCTCGTACTATATTATTGTCGGTGCGCGCATGCGACAGCATGTCGATAAAGTTGTATATGATTACGTTGAGCTGGTTGTGCATCAAGTTGCCAATATTGTCAACCAGTTTTTTGCCATACTGTGCGTTCAGTACCTTGTTGTAGCTACTGCGTAGGTTCAGCCCATGGCGGCGCAACTGCTCCTGAAGCAATTCGTACTCGTATTGATTTTTGTTGCCTTCTTCGTCCTCTTGAACCCAATAGTTTGGGTATTTGCGCTCTATCTCGGCAGGCATGAGACCTGCAAACATCGCATTGCGTGCAAATTGAGTAGTGGTGGGTATGATGCTGTAAAAGATGTCATCGTGTTCCACTCTAAACATTTTGTCGATAGCGTTCTGCAAAAATTTCCATTGGTCGTAGCGAAAGTTGTCTATTACAAGCAGAAATGTAGGGCGATTATCGCGCAGCAAAGGGAATAGTTTTTCGCGAAATATGGTGGGCGAAAGCAGCGGCTTGTCGGTGTCAGTGCCACTCAACCAGTCTATGTAGTGCTGCTCATAGTATCTGCAAAATAATTGGTTGGCTTCCGTTTTTTGTGCAGTAAAGATGTCGTGGATATTTGTATCATCGGATTCAGCCAACTCAAGATCCCAGTAAACCAGTTTTTTATAAAGCGATACCCAGTCGTCGTAGTCCAACCGTCCGCTCAACTGCATGCTGATGTCTCGAAATTGTTGCTGATACGACATGGTAGATCGCTCGGTTACCAGACGTCGCGATTCGGTCAGTTTTTTGATTGTAAGCAGTATCTGGTTGGGTTTTACTGGTTTGATGAGGTAGTCGGAGATTTTGCCACCCAAAGCCTCGTCCATGATATGCTCTTCCTCGCTTTTGGTTATCATCACAACAGGTACGTGGGGGTGCTGTTCTTTTATGGTACTCAAGGTGTCTAATCCGCTCATACCAGGCATGTTCTCGTCGAGAAACACAATATCTACCTGCTGTTCATTAAGTTCGTCGATGGCATCACCTCCAGAGGTAACGGGTATAACGTTGTACCCCTTCTCTTCGAGAAAGAGGATATGTGGTTTTAGGAGGTCAATCTCATCGTCTGCCCATAATATCGTGATAGTATCCATAACGAAACCAGAGTTGTTGATGGTTTATAAAAGGGTGTATGGTTCTCTAACCTGCTCGATTCAACCACACCATGCACATACAAAACGCACTAAACGGTTATTTATTGCGATTTTTCGTACGGTGGGAGTTTTATTAAAAAAATGTACTTTTGTAGTTTTGTTTTGTTCACGAGACAATAGCATATCGTGCTAAATGTTTGATGCTTTCGATAGTCGATCGCATAATGACTTGTCTTCATGCTGAGGCGTGATAACGGTTCAACGGAGGTTATGCGCACCGCTTAAAAGAGAATTTGGCGGATAATGATTGTGTCGATGCAATAGGTGTTTGTTTGTATAATGCTGAGTGTCTCCTCTTGTTTTTGATATTAGAAAAGTTGATATATCCATGGTTTTAACAGAGTACTACAAGGATTCAACATTGCTTAAAAATATTATTGGCTATCTAAACCAGCCGCAGGCTCGCATTCACATAAATGGTTTGGCAGGTTCGTTGTCAAGCGTGCTCTCGGCTGCGATGGCTTTGCGTCTGCCCCAGTCTCGGCAGTTGCTCATAGCAGGCAATAAGGAGGAAGCCTTCTATCTGCAGAACGATTTGGAGGTATTGCTCGATGAAGTCGAGTTGCCTATCGACCAAAAGCGTGTGCTGCTGTTTCCGACCACCTACCGACGGCCTTACAGCTCTTCGCATGCTGTTGAGGAGACCGACAATGCGAATGTGTTGATACGTAGCGAAACCATTAAGCAACTCAGCAGTGGCCGACCAGTCTTGGTGGTATCTTATCCTGAAGCGTTGAGCGAGAAAGTTGTAAGCAAGCGCACTTTGGTTCACAACACCTTGCAACTCTCCAAAGGTGGTCATCTGGATGTGGATTATGTTGTAGAGGTAATGCAAGATTATGAATTTGACAGAGTTGATTTTGTGGTAGAACCAGGTCAATATGCTATTCGTGGTGGTATTGTTGATATATTCTCGTATGCCAACGAGACGCCTTACCGAATCGAGTTGTTTGACGATGAGATTGAATCGTTGCGTACCTTTGATGCTGCTACTCAACTCTCTATCCGTCAGTACGACAGCATTACAATCCTCCCCAATCTGGACAAGCGCAAAAACGAGTCGGTTACTATAACCGAAAAGGTACCGCTATCGGCTTATTTTGACTCTCAAGATATTGTATGGGTTCAGGGGTTGCTGTTTGTAAGCGAGTCGCTCGAGAGTCTGTTCGCCAAGGCGCATGCTCAATTTGAGAAGGTGCAAGAGCAGTCGGATGTTCACATTATCAAGCAGCCATGTCCAGACGATTTGTATTGTACTGCCAACGAGTTTTTGCATCACCTTTTGTCGTGTCATGTTATAGAGAGTGGCAACAGCAAGTTTTTTAAGCAGGCAACGGAAATTGCAGCCAAGAGCGATCCTCAGCCAGCCTATAATAAGCAGTTCGATATGTTGTCGCAGTCGCTCAACGACTATGCCGACAAAGGGTATCATCTGATGGTGGCTGTAACCAACGACCAGCAGCAGCGGCGGCTTAATAAGATTTTTGCGGAGTTTGGTGTGGGACATGTGGATTTGAATCAGATGGAGGCAGACCACAGTCAGGCACAGCCTGATCCTCGTAGTGTGCAGACGGTCAACTGCTCATTGCATCGTGGTTTTGTGGATCATGACGAACAGTTGCTTTGTTTTACGGATCACGAAATTTTTGAGCGGTATCACAAATATACCGTCCGTGATATGCATCAAACCCGGGAGGCGCTTACTATCAAAGAGCTTTTTGAGTTGAAGCCAGGCGATTATGTAACACACATAGATTATGGTGTTGGCCGTTTTAGTGGTTTGGAGAAAATGACCACCAACGGTCGTACGCAAGAGGTGATTCGTATCATATATAAGGATGGTGGCACATTATATATCTCTATCCATGGGTTGCATAAGATTAGCCGTTATGTAGGCAAGGAGGGTGTGGCTCCTACGCTCAACAAACTCGGCAGCAGCTCGTGGCAGGTTCTGAAGCAGAAAACCAAAAAGCAGGTCAAAGACATTGCAAAAGATCTGATATCACTCTATGCCAAACGTCGTGCTACCAAAGGGTTTGCGTTTAGCGCTGATAGCTATCTGCAAAACGAGTTAGAGGCATCGTTCTTGTACGAAGACACCCCCGACCAGCTCGCTGCAACCATCGACGTAAAACGCGATATGGAAAATCCAACCCCCATGGACAGGCTGATATGTGGCGACGTGGGATTTGGCAAGACCGAGGTGGCTGTACGTGCGGCATTCAAAGCGGTATGCGATAGCAAACAGGTGGCGGTATTGGTGCCCAGCACTATATTGGCATACCAACATTACAACACATTTCGCGATCGTCTAAAAAACTTGCCTGTCAGGGTTGATTATCTCAACCGGTTCCGGTCGGTCAAAGAGAAAAATCAAATCTACAAGGATGTGGAGAGTGGCAAATTGGATATATTGATCGGGACGCACGCTATTACAAACAAGAACTTGAAATTCAAAGACCTTGGTCTGCTTATCATCGATGAGGAACAAAAATTTGGTGTGGCGGTCAAAGAACGGCTGCGCCAACTGAAGGTGAATGTGGATAGTTTGACGCTTACGGCTACGCCTATTCCTCGCACGTTGCAATTCTCGTTGATGGGAGCGCGCGACCTGAGTGTAATCCAGACGGCACCACCCAACCGTCAGCCTATCCAGACCGAGTTGTGCGATTTCAACGAGGAGGTAATCCGCGACGCAATCCGGTTTGAGATGAGTCGCGGCGGTCAGTCGTTTTTTGTGAGCAACCGAGTGGAGAATTTGGATGAGATGGCAGGTCTGGTGCAGCGATTAGTTCCAGATGCAAGGGTTGCTACCGCTCATGGGCAGATGGATGGCAAACTGGTTGAAGACCGCTTGATGGCTTTTATGGAAGGAGATATCGATGTGTTGGTATCAACTAATATCGTGGAGAATGGCTTGGATATACCCAATGCTAATACCATGATAATCAATAATGCACAAAATTTTGGTTTGAGTGGGTTGCATCAGTTAAGAGGGCGTGTGGGACGAAGCAACAAAAAAGCTTTTTGCTATATGCTTATCCCATCGTTCAGCGTGTTGACCTCTGAGGCTCAAAAACGCATGAAGGCTATAGAAGAGTTCAGTACCATAGGTAGCGGTTTCAATATTGCCATGCGAGACCTTGATATACGTGGAGCTGGCAACATACTCGGTGCCGAACAAAGCGGTTTTATCAGCGAGATAGGCTATGATATGTATCATAAGATATTGAATGAGGCTATCGAGGAACTCAAGGAGACCGATTTCAAAGAGCTGTTTCAAGAGGAGCGCAGTCGGGATCACCGTTATGTAAGAGAATGTGTGGTGGAGACCGATTTGGAGGTGATGATTCCGGATGACTATGTGAGCAGCGTTGGCGAGCGGCTGTTGCTGTACAAAGAGCTCAACGACCTCACCACCGAAGACCAGTTGGCAGCCTATCGCAGCCGTTTGGTTG
>JAGHVA010000174.1 GCA_018064565.1 Candidatus Colimorpha onthohippi | reverse complement strand
GTAAAGAAAAGAGGGGATAACGTTAGTAAAGTCAAAGAAAACATAAAGAGTGATATCGCACAATACATTCAGAGCCTTCAAGAAAAACGGGAAGATGCTCGCGAAGAGGTTCCGCCCACTCCCAAACCGGTGGAAGAAACGTCATCAGGTGGCTCTTTGTTGCCCATCGTTGCTTTAGCTTTGTTTGCCCTGTTGATGGCTTGTATCGTGTTTTTCTATATTCGGATGTGGCTGCCTATGGATAGAAAAGTCCATGACTTGAAAGGTGAACTAAAAGATACTAAAAATCGTCTGTCGGACTTGGCTGACGAATTGCACGCCTTGAAACTCGACCACTCCAATCTCAAGTCCGAGAAGGAAGAACTGGATAACGAACTGCGCCAATTAAGTCGCAAGCAGAAAAGTGCTCCGACCGAATATGAAAGTACATCCCAGCCAAGCAAGCCTGCCAATTGTGACTTTTATGCCGGCATTCCTACGAATGGCTCGTTTGAGGTTAGGGATTCGTATAAGCCTGGTAATAGCATCTATGTGCTGCATACCAGTGGCAATAGCGGGACATACGAGCTGGTGCAGCGTGATGAAGTGTTGCGAATAGTTCGAAAATCTCGTACATCATACATCGAACCTGCCTGTAATATCCTTAGTGAGTCGGAAGTGTTTAGCAATGTGAAAACGGAAAAGCCTGGCCGAGTATGCCTCGATGGCGACAGGTGGCGTATCGTCGAAAAGGCCTCCGTCCGTCTTGTGTAGCGGTTCGTAATATATGATTCAACGACTGTTGCGAAAAAAACAAACAAAGATCTTAGTAATGTCAGAGCCGAAAAAACGCAAAGTCCCCTTCCTGCAAGCCACAAGCAACGTGATTGATAAAAGAATGCTGTTTGTATTGTGCGGCGTATTGGTTTTGTTGTTGTCTTCGTGTCGCTTCCGTCCCAAACGAGATCAGCGACACGAAGATGGCGACAGGTATGAGGAGCGGGTGCGTCAGCCCCGCAATAGAGGCTCGCATCGTAACGGTAAGACCACCATCCCGCTGGAATATGCCGATGGAGTCTATTACATAACCGTCAAGGTCAACGATGTCCCAATGCGGTTCGTCTTTGATACAGGGTGCTCCTCCATCTCCCTTTCCCTCACCGAGGTCTTGTTCTTGTACAAGCAGGGTACTCTGACCGACGACGATATTGGCGACGTGGCATATATACAGGATGCGTTGGGCAACATCACCGAGTCGCAAATCATCACCTTGCGCAATGTTCAAGTGGGCGACGTGATGCTCCACAATGTCAAGGCTACGGTCGTCGAGAACCAACGAGCTCCGCTTTTGTTCGGCCAGTCCGCATTAAGCCAGTTCGGAAAAATCTCTATTGATTATAACAACAATGTTCTAATTCTTGAATAAATATCATGAAACAATCTTGTCCAAATTGTAAGACTATTGCTGAGATAAACGAAAAAGAGTATCAACCCGGCGAAGTCGTAACAAGGAAATGCGAGTTATGCGGCGAAGAGTTGGTATTCAACATTCCGGTGCCCGAAGTTGTAAAGCCTAAGGTTGTAATTGTGGAAAAGGGACCGTCGGATGAAGAAAAAATGATACAAGAAAAACGAGAGAAGGCCTTGCGAGATAAAATTGAGAAACTCGAAAAGGCTCAAGCCAAAGTGGATGCACAGAACCAGCGCGACAAGGAGGAGTCGAAACGTATAACCCGTATCATACTTGTCGTTGTCGGCATATTGGTCGTTGTTGGCGGCATCATAGGTGTGGTCGCGTGGTATAATAATGTGTATATCCCCAATAAAATAGACGAGGAGTCTCCGCGGTACTATACTTTTGCCACAAGCGTAACGCTCCGTTCGGAGCCACTGGCGGGTGCCGACTACACCAAAATCACCTCATTGCCCTTTGGCACGGAGCTGATTACTTACGACCATGGCGACGAATGGTGTAGGGTGAAAGTAAACATGGCTGATGCTAACGGTGAGCGGAAAACAGGCTACGTGGCTTCGCCTTATGTGTTGAACAAGGCTGACTTCATGCTGCTTAGCAGCATATTTGGCGATATGGAAGGTAAAAAGGTTATATCTGAGTCAAGATGCAGATTGGCTTTGTTGCAGTATTTCAAAAGCAAAGGATTGGTGGGCGACATGAGTCAGGCGGAAGCTAACGAGTATGGACTCAACGTCAATGTCATGCCTCAAAATCAGTGGCAGGTTTTTACAAAGGACAAAAAACAGAAGAATAACACCACATATTTCAAGCGGCTGTATGACAAAGAGTCAAAGTTTACCGATATCGCCGTCATTATTAAGAATATAAATTCTGGAGACCGCAAATTGCTCTATTTCTATTTCGATGATGACGAGACTCCGCATTTTTACACCGAAATGCCTGCCCCAACAACGGGATATATCAAGAAGATAACCATGGAATACGGCAGCCTCGATGTCGTATATACCGATTAGTTTCTTTTTATGCGAACGAAAAAGATTGTACTGTACATCCTGTTGGCACTTGTCGTGATTTTGCCATACATCGCTGTCGCTCTGATGTACGGCAGCTACAAAGCCAAGGTCAACGCAATCGCCAACGCTCGCATTTTGCTTATCGACAAAGGCGATATGCAACTGCGTGTCATTGACTACAAGGGCATAGTGAGGGATGTATTCGATATGGCATGCGGGAAAAACTATGGGAATAAGCAAAAACAGGGAGACATGCGTACTCCAGAAGGCGTTTTCCATGTGTCGGAAATCCTGGATGCCTCAACGTGGACACACGATTTCAACGATGGAAATGGCGAAATAGAGGGTGCCTATGGTCCGTATTTCATACGTCTCGATGTGCCAGGTCATACAGGCATTGGCATCCATGGTACACACGACTCATCATCGATAGGGTCTCGTGTAACTGAGGGGTGCATCCGCCTGAAAAATGACGATGTCGCTTTGTTGCGGGAACAGGTAGAACAGGGTATGGTGGTTGTTGTTGTGCCTTCGTCCAAAGATGCTATAGAAAACACTGCTGTTAAGCCATAACTTGTTTTGTATGGAGTGGCTTAATGACATAAGCACTACTCAAAATAAGGAAATATATTAACTTTTGATACTATTATCATGAAACAAAGTTGTCCCAATTGTAAGACAATTGTAGAGATAAACGAGAAGGAATACCAACCCAGCGAGGTCGTAACAAGGGACTGCCCTCTGTGCGACACCCCGCTTGTTTTCAATATTCCAGAAAAGGCAAGTGTTGAAAGCGAAGACGAAGAGATTGAAGAGCTGAAACGTCAGTTAAGGCAAAAGAAAAAAGATGCCTTGCTGAGAGAATTGGCAGCCTATGAAAACAAGGTATCGGCTGATTCTGAAGCTGACGAGAAAGATGCTGAAATTGAAATGCTAAAACAGCAATTGATACAACTGGAAAAGAGATCTTGGTCAGAACAACTGGTCGCCAAGGGTGATGAAAGTCTTTGCGATTCTGCAAATCGTAATATCAATTACAATGCGTTCGATGAAGTGTTAGGAACTATCGATAAGGCAGAACCGCAGGAAAATCAACCTATGTCTGTCCGTCAAGATCCGGATCGGAATGATGAGCGAAAAAAAGAAGACACCCTGAAGAAAAAAGCATGCTGTTTTGGCATAGGTGTTTCGTTTTGTTTCCCTTTAGTCGGTTTGCTCATGTTCTTTTTCAGCCTAAATTCAGTGAAAAACCCTCACGCCTATTTAATTAGTGCGCTAATAGGGTTTTTGATATGGCTGTTATTCAAGTCTGTTCTGGGTTTGCTATTTATCTAAATTCATGCAGAGTATGCTATAAACCATTGGCAAGCATTCTTGTTTCTTGCCTTGAATAATCCATTATGTTGTTGTTCAGGTACATCACTTGTTTAGGATAACTATTTCTCTCATCCGTTTTTTAGAATGAATCCGTTCAAACATTTCACATCCTTTCTGTTTTGTGCTTTTTGTGTGCTGTGCCTCACGTCGTGCGACACTAAACGTACTCCAATAAACAACTTGGAAAGGCTGACATCGAAAATACAACACAATGCCACAGAATATACAGAGGCTGAATGGCAGGAAATAGTTGACGAATTAGAGGAAATAGAAGGTCAGCTTGAGCAGCATAGGTCGCAATACACCGACGAGGAGTTGAGAGAAATTGGACGCCTTGAGGGTATCTGTTTTGCTCAACTAACCAAGTATTCAATACTGTCCTTCCAAGACAGGATTGATGATGCCTTGACGGAAGTCGATGGCATAATGGAAGGGTTCCTCCAGGAGCTTTAGTGGTTTAGGCAAGTTGTTTTCTGCGATTATTCAGTTGCCGGAATTCATGAATACGTAAAAATTAATGCGTTGTGTTGTTGAGTATGACAACGTCATTACAACTTTTTTTTTATTACTAACCCAAAATTTCATCATCATGGAAAAACGTTTTGTTTTTTGCATTATCGCATTCTTTTTCGGCGAACTTGGCATACAGGAGTTCGTATTGGGCAATACCCTTCGTGGCGTATTGGGCATTCTCTTCTGCTGGACTTTCATTCCCACAGTGATTGCCATTGTGCAGATCATAAGAGCTCTGTGTGCTGGTTCCGACCAGCAGTTCCGTTCCATCTACCCTGGGTGCAAACTGTAAGATAGAACGTTTTCGATAAGCCGAACCCCTCCAGGCTATTAACCACAATTGCCTCCATATAGGCTTTTAGGCTATTAACCGCAGTTTCTGTCGCACGGAGGGGGGCGTAGAATAGATTTTGGGGTAAAAAATAGCCTGAAAGGCTTATATCTACTTAGCCCAGGGTAAAGCGAAGCGGCACCCTGGGCTAAGTAGATTGGTGTTGACAATGAGTGCTCTGTAAGAGCAAAGGTTCGTTCAATGTGCTTAGTATCAATTGTTTCGTTCTTGTTAGGCGAATAACCATAAACAGTGCACACTTTTTTTTTCTAATGAATCTACAACGAAAAACTGTTTTCGTACATAAAATGTGTAAAGTGATTGCAGCAGATTCGTAGCTCCAACGTTGGGCTGTTGGTTTGGTGGGTTAAAAACTGCACAGTAGCCAGTAAACACCGATGCCTAAGTAGTTGCCTATCATATAGCCGAGCAGGCCGATGGTGATGCCTACCATCATCACGTCGCGGTTGCCTAACACAGCGGCTACCATAGGCACAAACGGGGGGGAGTTGAGCAATGCGATAGATCCCACTACCACGTTATCGCCGTCTATCTTCCATATTCGGGCAAAGATAATCTGCAAGATAAGCGATCCGAAGATGGCGTAGATGATGTAATATAGGATGCTGAGACTCCCAGCCCATTCCATTGTAGTGATGTTGATGCTGCTGGATATGGTCAGGCAGAACACATATACAAAATACAAGCCTAAGTCAAAGGTGCATTGCTGCTGCTTGCGTACAGGCTTTATGAGCAGTGTGCATAGGGCTAATGTGGTGAGGGCTAATATTAGGATGGTCATATTCACCTCTTTATTGGGCGAGACCAACTTGGAAAGCACAAACGATATAGCTGCAATTACTACAGCGAGCCCTAACACCAGCAGTGTGTGTCCGATGTGGTCTTTGCTGAATGGAAACTGGGCAGCCAACGGATGTGTCTCAATTTTCTCATTGTGCTTGCTGTGGTCGCCATAGGGTAGGAGCGTGCGGAATACCTTCTTCCCAAAAAAGACGATAAATAACAGGTAGATACCTTTGATAACCATGTCGTAACTGGTAAGGTATAGAAACAACTCAGGCTTTAGGTCGATGGCTTTTGCAATAGCAATTACGTTGGTGGTACCTCCTGTGTATTGTCCTGTTACAGAGGCACATACTTGCGCAAAGTCGCGATTGTCCATTGTGCCGCGGAATAGGAAAAAACCGCTAACGGTTACAATCAAGACGGCTACAAGGCCGGTGATGAATGTCTTGATAGCCACCTTTGAGTCCCAATTCTTGAGTTCACATGCCATCAGCATCAGTGGTATCGACATTGGGACGCTGAGGTCTTGGATGGTTTTGTTCAGTTGCGAGGAATCGCTCCATGTCATAAAAGGGGTGCAGTTCGCAACGAACAGCCCGATAATGTATAGCAGTGTCATGGGCGACACTCGGTCAATCCATCTCCATTTACGCGATAGATTCATCAGCAGCAGGGGAGTGCCGAAGATATAAATCAAAAATAACGCGGTTTTCATGATGTTTTATGTTGATGTATGGTTGAGTTCAGTTCCTCTTTCAGGAAACGACCAGTCTCGTTGCCAGGAGTCTCTGCCAATTGCTCTGGCGTTCCGTTAAATATGATTCTACCACCGCCTTTACCGCCATCAGGCCCCATGTCGATAATCCAGTCTGCCACTTTTATCACATCCATATTATGCTCTATTACCAGCACGCTATTGCCTTTATCTACCAATTTTTGTAACACCTCCAAAAGTACGCGTATGTCTTCGAAATGCAGCCCAGTGGTAGGCTCGTCCAATATGTATAAGGTATTGCCAGTGTCGGGTTTTGAGAGTTCGGTGGCCAGTTTTACGCGTTGAGCCTCTCCACCACTCAGGGTAGTGCTCTGCTGCCCCAGTTTGATATACCCCAATCCAACGTCTTGGATGGCTTTGAGTTTTCGGTAGATTCTGGGGTGCGAACTGAAAAAGTCAACACTTTCGTCGATGGTCATATCCAATACATCTGCGATGCTCTTTCCTTTGTATCTAATCTCAAGGGTCTCGCGGTTGTATCGTTTGCCGTTGCACATCTCGCAGTTCACATATACGTCGGGCAGGAAATTCATCTCTATCGTGCGCACGCCTGCCCCTTTGCAGTGTTCGCATCTTCCGCCACTCACGTTGAACGAGAATCGCCCCGACTTGTATCCACGTATGCGTGCGGAAGGCAGTTGGGCATATAGGTTGCGTATCTCGTCAAACACGCCTACGTAGGTGGATGGGTTGCTGCGAGGGGTTCTGCCGATAGGGCTTTGGTTGATTTCGATTACCTTGTTTATATGTTCTACTCCTTCGATAGAGCGGTAGGGCAGAGGGCGGCGCTGACTGCCGTAAAATAGTTGTGTCAGTATGGGATGCAACGTCTCGTTGATTAGTGTCGATTTGCCGCTTCCGCTCACACCTGTAACGCATACAAAACGCCCTAAGGGCAGCGTCAGTGTAACGTCTTTCAAGTTGTTGCCCGTAGCGCCGATTAGCACAATCTCTTTGCAGTTGTCCATGCTGCGCCGTTTGGGTAGCAAGATATCTCTGTACCTACATAGGTAGTCCAGCGTTAAACTCTCGTTTTCTTTGTGCTGTTTGGCGTATCTCATCACCTCTTTGTGGCTACCTTCAAACATCACCTTCCCGCCACGCACACCAGCACCTGGACCGATATCCACAAGGTGGTCGGCAGCCATCATCATGTCGCGGTCGTGTTCCACGACAATTACGCTATTTCCGATGTCGCGCAGCTGCTGTAGGGCATGAATAAGTTTTTGGTTGTCGCGTTGGTGCAGTCCAATACTCGGCTCGTCGAGTATGTAAAGTACGTTTACCAGTTTTGCTCCAATTTGCGTGGCAAGTCGTATGCGTTGCGATTCGCCACCCGAGAGGCTGCTGGTATTTCTGTTGAGCGAGAGGTAACCTACACCTACGTCAATCAGGAATTGCAGCCGGGTTCTAATCTCGCGCAGTATCTCTCGTGCCACCGTTCGTTGCTTGGGTTCGAGGCGTTGCTCCAAGTTCTTTAATCTTTCTTGCAACTCGGTCAGGTCCATCTGTGCCATCTCTCCGATATGCAACCCGTCAATCTTGAACGATAGCGACTCTGGCTTGAGTCGGTGGCCATGACACTCGGGGCAAGGAATGGTGTTCATGAACGAGGAAGCCCATTTCCGGATACTTGCGGGGCTTTCCTCCGACGACAGTTCCACGATATAATCCACGATACCCTTAAACCCAGTACCGTTTTGCATGTTCATCGAGTTGTCTAACCCCGAGAAATCGCTTGTGCCGTAAAGGATAGCGTTTATGGCTTCCTCGCTTAGATTCTTGATAGGGTCGTCAAGGGTAAAGCCATATTGACGTCCAAGATTCTCCAGATGTTTGTAGATGTAGCTGACGGCACTGTATTTCCCGATACATTCAATAGCTCCGTTTCGTATGCTTTTGTCCCAGTCGGGAATCAACTTGTTGATGTCGATTTCGGCGATATTGCCCAGACCGTTGCATTTGGGGCAGGCTCCGTAGGGCGAGTTGAACGAGAAGGTGTTAGGCTCTGGCTCAGGATAAGAAATTCCAGTCTTGGGGTCCATTAGCAGCTTGCTGAAATAGCGTATGTTATCTTCTAACTTCGGGCAGTTTCTGTCTGCCTCCGATTCGTTGTTGCTGCTATCCAGTATCATCAAGACCCCTTTGCCGTGTTTGAAAGCGGTCTCAACAACCGATTTGAGTCGCGTCATGCGTTTCTCGTCTTTGCCTACCCTCACACGATCTACCACCAGTTCGATATCGTGGGTCTTATAGCGATCCACCTGCATGTTGTAGGTAATTTCACGAATCTCGCCATCCACTCTCACGCGCAGAAAGCCTTTCTTCGCCACTTGGGTAAAGAGTTCTCTGTAATGACCTTTGCGTCGTTTTACCAATGGTGCCAATACTACGATGTCGCGCCCTATGTATTGATGTAGAATTAAATCGATAATCTGGCTTTCGGTATATCTCACCATCTTCTCGCCTGTTGCGTACGAGTAAGCGGTAGCCGCGCGGGCATAGAGCAGTCGCACAAAGTCGTACACCTCGGTTACCGTGCCAACGGTCGAACGGGGGTTCTTGTTGGTGGTTTTCTGCTCGATAGAGATTACGGGGCTTAATCCATTGATACTGTCAACATCAGGCCTATCCATATTGCCGATAAAGTGGCGAGCGTATGCCGAGAATGTCTCCATATAGCGGCGTTGCCCCTCGGCATGGATAGTGTTGAATGCCAAACTCGACTTGCCGCTCCCACTCAGTCCTGTAAAAACCACCAGTTTGTTGCGTGGGATGGTGATGTCGATATTCTGCAGGTTGTGCTCGCGAGCCCCTAAAATCTCTATATGGTTCTCATCGGTCATGAGTTGCTACATTTTTTCGATAAAACTGGTGTCTTTCGATCCCTTGGTCAGGGTCTTCATCTTGGTGCCGTTCACTGTAGGCAGTTTGATAGTATATTGTAGGTTGTCTCGGTTGACGATTTTATCGGTTGTAATCCATGGATTATAAGCGCGTAAAATCTTGTATGTACAATCGTTGGCACGAGCAATATTGTACAAGTCGATATTTTGACCTTTTATCTTTATGGTTCGATAGGGCAGTGGGGGGTACAAGTCGCACTTACGGATATGGAATCCGTAGTGGATAGGGTCTTGTAGGATAATCTTATATGCCAAAATTCGGAACACATAACGGGAGGTCTCGGTGTTCAGCCGCACATCGTAATAGCTGTCGCATTGCTCCCGTTCCATCCGTTTGTGCAATCCGTTCTCTCCGCAGTTGTAGGCGGCAGCCGCCGAGGTCCAACTGCCAAATTCGCTATAGAGCTGTTTAAGGTATTGGCAGGCTGCGCGTGTGGCTGCGGTTACATCGTTGCGCATGTCGATATCATCGTCTATATGCAGACCGTATTTCTTGCCGGTCGATTCGATAAACTGCCAGAATCCTTGGGCTTTGGCGGGCGACGTGGCATTGGTGAGCCCGCTCTCAGCCACGCAGAGGTACTTAAAATCTTCTGGGACTCCGTTTTCGCGTAGTATTTTCTCTATCTCAGGAAAAAAACGTCCAGCTCGTTTCATAATCAGGGAAGTGCTGGACTGTAGGTACATGACAGCGGTCAGTTCGCGATCCAAACTCTCTCGCACATAGTATTCTTCAAGAGGCACCCGTTCGCCAGCAAAGTCAACCTTGTCGGGTATCACAGGTGGATATACGCGATAGTCGTTCTCTATGGCAGACCGCATCACATCATCATCTTGTTCTTTCGTAGTGGCAAATATGAATACTTCTCCCGCTATGGCGATGGTGGACAATATGATGGCTATGACGGCAATTCGGTTCATACTACTTTTTTTCGCTCTTTTTTATGATTGCTTCCACAATGGCTTGTGCTACCTTTTGTTTGCTCATCAAAGGCAGTGCAACGGTCTCTCCATCGCGGTGTATGAATGTTACTTTATTGGTATCTACCCCAAATCCAGCTCCCTCATCGCGGAGCGAGTTCAGCACGATAAAGTCTAAGTTCTTTTTGGTCAGTTTCGTCTTGGCGTTGGTTAGTTCGTTGTCGGTCTCCAAAGCAAATCCTATCAGTAGCTGGTTGTCTTGTTTCATCTTGCCGAGTGTGGCTAAGATGTCTGGGTTTTGCACCAGGTGTAGGGTCATCCCGTTGTCGTCTTGTTTCTTGAGCTTGTGGTCTGCACAGGTGTCGGGACGGTAGTCTGCCACAGCTGCCGAGAGCACTGCTCCTTGGCAGCTTTCAAATAGTGCTACTGCTGCGTCTCGCATCTCTCGTGCGCTCTCTACGCGTGTTTCACGGACATTAGGGTGGCGGGCAGATAGGTGCGTCGGGCCAGCAACCAAATCTACCGTTGCGCCAGCTTCTGCCAAGGCTTCGGCAACGGCAAAACCCATCTTGCCGCTCGAGTAGTTGCCGATAAAGCGAACCGAATCAATCTTTTCGTAGGTTGGTCCCGCCGTTACCAGGTAGTGTTGTCCTTGCAGTGGCTGCTGCGAGTCTTTGAATATGGCAGCCATGATCGTCTCGGGTTCAGCCATCCTGCCATCTCCCACGGCACCGCAAGCCAGCCAGCCGGTCTCGGCACTGATAATGGTGGCTCCATCACGCTGGAGTGTGTATAGGTTGCGCTGAGTGGCTGGTGCCGACAGCATCTGTGTGTTCATGGCGGGACACACATAACGTGGTTTCGTACCCATAGCCAGCAGTAGGGTTGACAGGGCGTCATCGGCTATGCCATACGCCATCTTGGCGATGATGTTGGCTGTAGCGGGTGCTACCACGATAATGTCTCCCCAGTCTTTCAAGGATATATGTTCGGTGCTGTGTGTGTTGCTGCGGTCAAACAAATCGTGATATAGGGGTCTGCCCGACAGGGTCTCCAATGTTAGAGGAGTAACGAAGTGCGGTGCGTGGTCGGTTGCCACGCACTGCACTTG
>JAGHVA010000179.1 GCA_018064565.1 Candidatus Colimorpha onthohippi | reverse complement strand
CGCTGGCGCATATCCTTGTTATAAAGCAAACCAGAGACTAATCGGACTGCCAACATGAGTGATATAGGAATAACTGACATATTGAGTTGCTGAGGAAACCCAACTATAGCCATCACCACCGATACCAACAGCAACGCTAACTGGCAGAAGACGACCCACCCCTTGCTTTTCTGGAGTCGGATAGCAAAATAAATAAACAACGGCGACGCCCAAAGGATGTTAAGATTCCACTTGGTACAATAATGAGAGGTGCCCAACCACATAAAAAGGAGTGCCACCGAAAGCAGCGAGACAATCACAAACAAAGTTATATCCAGCCAACGCATACGCCACTGCTTGGCCCGCTCCATAATAGTAAGTAAAAACACTACGCCAAACAATAGCCAGAAGCAAAGTGTTGGTGACATACAACGACCTTGTGGCGTCCGCTGGTTCGACAAAAGAAGCTCGGGTGCATCCGCCAACGGAATGCCAGCCTCTTGCATACAAGTGGTGTCAAGTTGTGTCATCAACTCGACAGGGCTGAACATATACTCCATATTAGAGCAACGGTGATCGCAGCGAACGCCCAACAGCAAATCGATACCAAACTGCCACCACGCCAAAGGAGCACCCGTAGCAGCGGTAAGCAACTGACGGTACGACATACCATTCTCAACGTCAGACTCAACAAAAAGAGTTCTGTGCGACAAACTACTTGACACGATATCCCTAACACGCGTGGCGCAATTGTCGCTAAAAAAATCGTAACGATAGTAACGATACATCGGAAGATAGTTCGTCTCAAGCAACACAAAGAGGTTGTTCAACTCTTGATTAGAGAGCCGTAGCCGCTGTTGAACCACTTCCCTACCCTCAAAAACATACTCACTAAGAAAATTGCTATAAGAAGTCCGGCTCAGACAATAGTCCAAATTACCACATACAAAAGTCCAATAGAAATGCGGTTGGTCAAAATCAAAAGTACCATAATTATACACAAGATCCAGCCCCAAAACGCTGTCGCATATACGGATAGCCGAATGAC
Source organism: Candidatus Colimorpha onthohippi (assembly GCA_018064565.1). Taxonomy (GTDB): domain Bacteria; phylum Bacteroidota; class Bacteroidia; order Bacteroidales; family P3; genus Colimorpha; species Colimorpha onthohippi. The sequence goes on along the minus strand of JAGHVA010000179.1, from coordinate 6,978 downwards.
CAAATGTAGTATAAAAATCATCGCCCGCACCACAAGTAATCACAGCCGCATAGGCTGACGAATCGAGCGAAGCCTGTATCTGTTGCGAACGAGCCCCACAGATAGTGCAGATACAAGCCAAAAGCAAACCAAATTTCTTAAACATATTCAAACAATTAAAACCTATAACCAAAATAACAATACAGATGGCTGTCGAACGCATCAGACTGGACATCCGATTTGGAAAACGACGAATACCACCACCCCAGATAAGTAGTTCCAACCACAACAGACTCAGAGATATTCCAATAGGCAGCCAAGCGCAGCAAAGCCATCAACGACAACTTCATCGTATCGGCATATCGAAGCAATCTGTTTTTTTGAAAAGCGTAGAGCGACTGCATTTCGTCCGTCCAGCAGCCGATACCACCTGAAGCCAGCGACGACATTTTGACACTACGATACACCGGAATCTGAACCATCGGCATAGCCGAAGCGTGCAGCAAAAGGTCGCCATGAGATCCGAACACCCAGTTGTAGCCATAGCCAAGTCCCATCGACAAACGGTGGGTATGAAACTCCAACTGGTCGGCCAATAGTGCCACAGCCGCATCGGAAGAGTTCAAATCCACATGACTGCCACAATACGAGACCCCCAAAAACGGACTTCCCGCACTACGCAATTGAATGGTAGATTGACCCAATGGTGCACTATAAGCGAAACGAGTGTTGTTGAATGCGTAATAATAGTTGATATTGAGCGTGGTCAGCTCAGCACTGTTGCTGGCAAATCTGCGTGCCTCATCCAGATAGGAAGGAAAAACCAGCGAAGACTTGTCGGGCAGTGCGAAAGAGACAGGGACATCGCTGCGAGTAGTGTACTTGAGATCAAAACCCATGGCATTGGCATAGCTGGTGAACGTGAAGTCAAAATCATCGCTATTCAGCAGACCTTTACTCATACCCAGACCCCAACCCAGATAATAAGCACCCACCAGCGCACTAAGCGAATAGCCCGATTTCAAATCAATGCCTACCGATTTATGATTCAACAAATACGGTACAGTCAATCGCATATTCACATCCAGAGCCGTAGCGCTCAACTCACCCATCCACTTGTGTTTGGGTGCCATTACATAGCCTGAATCCATACCATCTTCAACCATAGAGATACGCCACTTAGCAAAACGAGTAAAAATATTATCCGTGTGCTGCTGTTGTGCTACTGCCAACGATGAAAAGACCGACAGCAGCAACATACCGACAAACACACGGATATACATAAAACGAAAAAGACAAATTGATCGTTTGCGTTAATCCACCTTAGACGAACCCTCGCTGGTCGGAGTGTTGGCAAGTTCTTTCTGCCGTTTCTTCTTCTCCACCTTATACGAACGAGCGCGGTTAAAAAGCAGCAACAGAGGGAGCACAATAGCGTAGGTAACACGCACACACTCAAAAGCTAAGATCATGGTGTATAACATACCCACATAGAAAAGCACACCCGCACAGATTGTATAAAGAGGTTTCCTGCCCTTAACAATATAAAACGCAATTGAACAAACAGCATAAAGCACATTGACAATCAAATAAACAATGATAATCCATGCCGCCAACTCCTGCTTGTTGAAGAAGTAAGCCACCGCCCAGCACAACGAACCGATAAGCCAAATCCACACACCACCTCTCCAGTCGCTACTATCCTCACATCCAGCCTTTTCCATCAGTTCGCGTACAAACTGCAACGTAACGCTCAACATACAGTAAACAACATGAATCAGCGCCGCTACGCCAAAGATTGTCCATCCCCACCCTACGATTCTGGGATAACAGAACCATGCCAAATAATACGACTTGGCTACATCAATTGAGCCATCTGGATTGAAGTACCTGTCGATGGCATCTGGATCCATAAAGCCATAATAAGCAATTGCTAACAACGACACCGCATATAAGCCTACGGTAAGCCCATACAAATGGGTCTTGCCTTTATGGCGAACCTCCGAACTGAAGAACTCCATCGCCTCGACAGCCAGAAAGATAAAAATCACCATAAACAGCGGCGATATGCCTAACGGGTTGTCATGCAACGCGCCGAAAATCTCGGTAAAATTATCCACTGGATGATCAATCCAATATTGGGCAGAAAATAGATTCATCATAGTGTTATATTATTCGTTAAAAATTAGAATCCTTACAACTATAGCACAAGTTCAAACAATAAGAGAGATGCAAAGATACATATTTTTTTTCAATTAGCGAACAGCCAATCATACCACAACAACAAAGTAGGCACAAGAAAGATAAAAAACCTTTACTTGTGCCTACAGCGTATTGACCTATCAATGGTTATGCCAACTCGTGGATTACGAGACCCGAACGGAGTTTTGGCTCAAACCAAGTGGTTTTAGGAGGCATGATATTGCCAGTATCAGCAATATCAATAATCTGCTTCATGCTAACAGGATAGAGTGCAAAGGCGACCTTCATCTCACCGCTATCTACACGACGGCTCAACTCGCCGAGGCCACGGATACCGCCTACGAAGTCGATACGCTTATCGGTGCGCAGATCTTTGATGCCCAAAATCTTGTCAAGCACATGATCCGAAAGAATCTTAACATCCAAAACACCGATAGGATCGTTGTCGTCATATTTACCTGCCTTGGCGGTCATCTTATACCAATGACCATCCAGATACATGCTGTGCTCATGCAACTTGGTTGGCTTGTAGATATTTGTACCCATATCCTCAACGGTGTAGGCATCATTGAGGGCGTTAAGGAACTGCTCTTTGGTAAGACCATTCAAGTCTTTCACCACGCGGTTGTAGTCGATAACATTCAACTGATTGTCTGGGAAGATTACCGTCATGAAATAATTGTACTCTTCCTTACCAGTATGGGCGGGGTTGTGTTCCTTTTTCTCCTGTCCCACGAGGGCAGCGGCGGCACTGCGATGGTGGCCGTCAGCGATATACATAGCAGGCACCTGCTTGTCGAATATCTCGACCAGCTCGTCGATAAGTTTGCGGTCGTCGATAACCCAGAAACGATGACCGAAACCATCCTCTTTGGCTATAAAGTCGTAGATAGGCTTATTGGCTGTAACCGAAGCCACAATCTCGTCGATGCGAGCTATGGCAGGATAGGCAAAGAATACAGGCTCGACGTTGGCGTTGGTGATGCGGACATGGCGCATACGGTCTTCCTCCTTGTCCTTGCGGGTAAGCTCATGCTTCTTGATGACCTTATTGATATAATCCTCGCTATAAGCGCAAGCCACGATACCATACTGCCAATGAGCGTTGGCATCGGTGGGGTTCATGCTCTGCGCGTAGATATAGAGCTTCTCCTCCTGATCCTGAACAAGCCAGCCATAGTCCTTGAAGCTGTTGTAGTTCTTGACCACCTGCAAATACACCTCAGGGTCGGTATCCTTGATGCCAGGTTCGAGGTCGATTTCAGCCTTGGTGACATGGAGCAGACTGTATGGATTGCCCTTGCACTCTTCGCGAGCTTCTTCGGTATTCAAAACATCATATGGACGAGAAGCGAGCTTCTCAACGATGTCAACGGGAGGGCGAAAGCCCTTGAAAGGTTTGATTACAGACATGTTGTTTGCGTTAAAAAGTTTATATATTCTTTAATGTTGTTTGTCCAAATGGGAAACAGATATATGCACATAAGCACCACTATATACAAGGCGCACACCTCCTTCCATGAGTCGTAATTTTCCAAATGCAAAGATACAAACTTTTTTGCGATTAGTGCGATTTTAGACGAAATAAAACAAAAACGCCATGTAACGCTGATAGGAAACGCCATAACGAAGCATGCGACAAGAATCCAAGAGTCTTGTCGCATGCCAAACCAGTAGCAAAAAAAAATCTAACGTACCAAACGCACAGAAAGTCCACAAATACGATATGTCGTCTGGTCGTACTCCTCGTTACCAGCATAGGCGAAAGAATGGTCGGGACCACCTGGCTTGGAGCTCCAATAGCGCACCTTGATGCCCACGTCATACACCGCCAGGTTGTTTCTCATGCCTGCCGCAGGAAGGAAGATGGCGCCTGCTTGCTCCATCTTAGCCCAAGCTGGCTTGTCGTAAACATTGGTATTCCAGCCGTCATCCTGTCCAGCGACAAATGCGCATCCTTCGGGAGTGGTCCAGCTTTCGGGAATCATCACAATGCCATGTATTTCATTCACCGTAGCCCAAGCACTTTTGCCGGGACGGTTTCTCAGATACTTCCATTCGTCGGCATGGAGCGTGCGCCATCCCTCGCCGAGACCGCACACGCTGCCCCAGTCGGTAAACACCGTATAGTCTTCAGAGAAAACGGACGTTTGGGTGGGGTTGTTGCCCGTGCCCCAACCGAAGAGGTCGATCCAACCGCTATAGCCAATGGTCGAGATAAGCGCATTGTCGCTGCCCTCGATAGTGCCGTTAGGCGTTTTGTTGCCATTGAGCCCCGTTTGCGACGGTGCGCCCACAAAGTCCCACTGGTTAGGGGCGAAACGCCAAGTGCCGCTACTTGGCTGATACTGCAAGTTACCCTGCGAGAAGCGCACCGTGGTGCTGTCCGACACCGAGAATACGCCAGGCAGCATACCAGCAACCTCCTCCCCGCCAGAAGGATCCTCATGGGTTGGTTCATTTGTCGTTGTTGCCACTGGATCATCATCCTTAGAGCAAGCCGACAGCAACAAAGCCACCGAAAGCAAATAAAAACAAAGTCTTTTCATAATTTATTTGGGTTTGTTTTAGACAATATCCGTCATCAGAAAAAAGCGCACCACCCACAACTATCAACCAATCAAACAGAAACAACAAAGCATTACCAAAAAGAGATATTCAGCATGCAAAAATACGATTTTTTTCCGATGCGTAATATTATTTCAACGAACCATTCGGATATGCACCGCCTTTCAAGTCGCCTTTGATTTGTCTCAATTTTAGACTGTGTTTTTGTCGCCGCCAAAGCCCCTACGTTAAAAAAGTGCCAATAGTGGCATTTTTTTAATGCAACCTTGCGTAATAAAACAAAAAGCACTACCTTTGCAGCGAAAAAATGTGCCAATATTGGCAAAAATATAATGTAAATGGTAGAGATAAAAAGAGATCGATATCTAAGACAACTGATAGAAAGCCGTAAAAATGGATTTATCAAAGTAGTAACTGGAATCCGTAGATGTGGTAAGTCGTATCTGCTGAACGTCCTGTTCTATCACTACTTGTTGGATAATGGTGTAGCCGACGACCACATCATCCGCATAGACCTTGAAGATCGCATGAACAAAGCGCTGAGAGATGCTGACACTATGCTCCATTATGTCCATGACAAAATCAAAGACAAAGAACTGTATTACATCATTATTGATGAAGTACAGCTGATGGACGAGTTTGTGGATGTGTTGAATAGTTTCCGACATATTGATAATGCCGACACCTACGTGACAGGCAGCAACTCACACTTCCTATCGTCAGATATCCCGACGGAGTTTCGTGATCGAGGAGAGACCATCCATGTAAATCCACTGTCATTTGCAGAGTTCTATTCTGCCGTTGGCGGTGACAAGCAGGACGCATGGCGCGAATATTACACCTACGGAGGATTGCCTCTCATTCAATCTTTTGAGAACGAAGAAAAGAAGTCAAACTACCTGAAGGACTTGTTTGAAACGGTTTACTTGGCAGATATTATCGAAAGACATAAAATCAAAAATGATAATGAGCTGCGTGAGTTAGTGCTTGTTATGGCCTCGTCAATAGGTACTCCATGCAATCCGACTAAATTGTCGAACACCTTCAAAAGCGTTAAGAATGTAAGCATTGGTAGTCAAACTATTTCTAATTACCTTGGATATCTAACCGAGTCGTTCCTGATAGACAAAGCCATACGCTACGATATAAAAGGCAAGAAATACATCAATACACTATCCAAATACTATTTCTCCGATATCGGTTTGAGAAATGCCATCCTCGATATGCGCCAACAAGAAGAAACGCATATTATGGAGAACATCATTTACAATGAATTAATTACACGCGGTTATAGCGTGGACATTGGAATGGTGGAAATCAAAAAGCAGAACAGTGACGGCAAATGGGTTCGTATTCAACTGGAAGTGGACTTTATCGCCAGTCTTGGAAGCAAAAAGTATTACGTACAGTCGGCATTATCCATACCTGACAGAGAAAAAGAGATACAAGAGTCTCGTTCACTGACGAACATCAATGATTCTTTCAAAAAAATCATCATTGTAAAAGACCACATCATGCCACGCCGCAACGAAGACGGCATACTGACAATAGGACTTTTCGACTTCCTACTAAAAGAGAACAGCTTAGACCTATAGTGTCTTTCTAAAAAAATGTATAACAGAACCATCTTTGAAATCTACCATCAGTAATAGTGTGCAATAATACCAGCAACCAAGATTCCTGACGGTTGCGCACCGATATACGCATCAAAAGCCAAACAGACAACAAAACGTCGACGCCGTCCTGCAAAGCCATAGGTCGAGATACAGAATTCTTTTTACACCATTACGACCCCTGACGAGAAAAGTATTCACTAATACGTTCGGCTTGAGATCTACTTATGTGGAAAAACTTCGTTTTTTGCTTTATACTATCTACTCCAAATTGGGAAAATGCCTTACCAAACGTAGCATTTAAAAACATTGAAGGCAAAGAAACAACGCCTGTCATATCTATATCTATCGTTTGGTCGTTTTGAATGGACTGATAAATGATGTCATATAACAAAGAGCCACTTTCCGGGTAACTTTTATCTTGCATTAGTAAATTAAGTGATATCATTATACGTATATTAAAATGTGAATGTGTCCATTATCTCCTCTTCAACAAAACTATCAATATGAATAGTTAGTCGTCCCTCAAAAAGCCACAGCGTACAACTGATACCGTGATTGGTATAGAGCGGATGCTGTTTTTCGCATGCGAACAAGCGATTCTAACCAGATAAAC
>JAGHVA010000088.1 GCA_018064565.1 Candidatus Colimorpha onthohippi | reverse complement strand
GTACCGCATTTCAAACGTTTCTCAACATCAATCTGCATCGACTCCAACTTATGCCCTGGCGCTATATATTCGGTACGGCTGATTGCTTCCGCAGGACAGTTTTTGGCACACTTGCCACAACCTATACATTTCTCTTTGTCTATCCTATATGTTATCAACTGCTTGCATACACCTGCAGGGCAACGTCTGTCCGTAACATGTGCCGCAATCTCGGCTGCACACATATCCAGCAATCCCAGCACCACAACGCCTGACGTCTGACCAAATCCACACAACGAGGCATCGCGCGCCACCGTTGCCAAAGTACGCAACTGCTCCAAATCATACTGCGAACCCTCGCCAGCTGCTATGCGTTCCACTATCTCCAACATGCGCAAGTTGCCCACTCTACAAGGTGTGCATTTGCCGCATGTCTCCGCCGACGCATACGACAAGAACTTCCGCAGCAAGTCAACGGCACACATCGCACTATCCATCACCACCAAACCCATCGTACCCAACAGTCCGCCTGCTCCTTTAGGGTCGTCCAGCTGTGTGTCTAACATCTGCGCTCCCATACAGCCGCCAAGCATTCCGCTCGACACCACCGCTTTGAAACTCCTACCATCTAATAGTCCACCACCATAAGTGTCTATCAGTGCCCGCAACGTAGTCTCTTTCGGCACATCATACAGCCCTGGCATCTGGACTGCGCCTGTCAGCACCACGCTACGCATAGCGGGATCAGGCTTCACTCCAGGTTTCTTGAGCAGCATGGCACCTTTTATAAGCAGCATAGCATAATCTTGCAACGGATCCACCTTATACTGCAACTCCTCAACAACATTCCCCAAAAGGATATGACTTTCTACAATACGCGACACATCGTCAGGCTTCACACCTACATAAATCACATTATCTGGATCCACCTTCACAATAGGCCCTTTGGCACACATCCCAAAGCAAGATGCCTCTACAACCTGAACGTCATCTTGCAAATTCTTAGCAGCCAACACTTCCTTGAACTGCTCTACAATTTGATTGCCTCCTGAGGCCTTGCATCCAGCACCGCAGCAGACATGAATTTGTTTTTTTATCGCTTCCATTATATTATATATTGTTTCTTTCTAAATTCAAACTAAATTCAAATAAATCACTAATGTGTCGTTAACAACAATTTAACGACAACCGCCACACCAAACGGCAACATGCAAAGATACTCTTTTTTATTGATTTAGCAAACAACCACTCAAAAAAAAATCCCACAATTTAGATCTTTTTTGTTATCTTTGCACCCGATTTCTTGTATCGTTCCTAGTTTTAAGGTGTGTTTCTCCAATGAAACGCCTAACAATAAAGGTTCGATTGAAGTCCACGCCGTGCTGAAAACATGCGATGGCTTGATAAGTTTCGAGTAAGCGAACTCTCAATGTCATGGCATCATCAAATGTTGAAGCGGGTATTGGGCGGGGAATCACGACATATTAAAAAGGCGTTTACTTGACGCTTGTCTTAGGCTTGTAAGAATCTCGCAAATTCAAATCCTATCTAAGACTGGCAACGGTAGATGTCCCCAGGTGTGATTTTTTCACAAACGCACTTGTTCGTACAAAGGAATATTTGTACCCATTAAGATACAACATATTCGTGCGTGTACGTGACATTTGCAAAGTGGAACCTCATACGGCGTGGGCTCTTACGTTGTTCATTCTATAGGATTGGCAATGCGAGAGCCTTTACAAGCGGGATGAACAACAAGTAGATTCTCCACGCTTGAACCAGAACTAACTTTGTAATACATTGATAGTCAGTGCTAATATTTTGTGAATTTGATGCGCTGATACCATAATGTTCCCAAGATAAGACATCAGGGCTAAATCTTTCCCGAATGTTGTGTCGGGTGTAAAATATGCTGAAACGGTAATTTACAGATTTTAACACTGTAAATTGCCGTTTGTTCAATCTCTGGTGTCAGTGATGCTGATGCTCAAAAACGCCATGTGACTTTTGAGTCTGTTAAGCATTTGCAGATAGAAGAGACACATTTTATACTCTTTTTTGAGAGTTATAAGCATCAAGAAGGTGCAAACTTATCCATAAATCATATTTTGTTTGCACCAATTGATTGTTTTTTGAAATATTATTATTAACTTTGCAGTCGTAAATAACATACTAATTCGCGACAGAATATTTAAATATACATGACAGAGACCATTGAAGATAAGATACTTAATAAGATGAAGAAATGCGGAAGAGGCTCGGTATTCTTTATTCCTGACTTTGTGTCGTATGGTAATCGTAATGCAATCAACAAAGCATTGGAACGACT
>JAGHVA010000041.1 GCA_018064565.1 Candidatus Colimorpha onthohippi | reverse complement strand
GCTCAGTATCGCTACTGACGTTTGCTACCGCATGCTGCCACTCCGACTGCCCCCAAAACACTATCACCGACACCAACACCACCTTTTCGATAATAGCATCGCAACAACCATCGATGATTAACTGGGACACCATTGCAGTACAACACATCAAAAACTTCAAAGGAGGTGAGAAAGAACTTATAGCACAAATATACGACGACGGTCCAACTCGCATACTTTATGGAACTTTGCCAAGTGGAGCCAGCGTAGGCACCCATACTCACACTGGATCATGCGAAGTGGTCATGGTAACCAACGGCAAAGGCTTAATTATCTATGATGGCGACACCATCAATGTTCAGGCTGGACAGGTGCATTATTGCGGTGAGGGGCATAGCCATAGCATTATCAACAACTCCGATACCGACATAAGTGTCATGAATGTGATTACAACACTATAACCCGCTCATACACTATATGACCACGCTTCCTCAACTGCCTGCTGCTCAAATTGCAAGCACGTTGTGTCAGCAAATTTCAAAGCACGACACTGTGGTGCTCACAGCCCCCCCTGGTGCTGGCAAATCGACCCTGATACCCATGGCTTTACTTGACGCCATGGATAGTCGGGGTCATATTGTCATGATTGAACCTCGTCGGCTGGCAGCCCGCCAAGTAGCGGAGCGTATGGCAACGCTGCGTAACGAACCCGTAGGCATGACAGTAGGCTATCAGGTGCGTTTCGAACACAAAATATCAAACCTCACACGCATACATGTAGTTACTGGTGGTGTGCTACTTCGCCAGCTAATTGACGACCCTACGCTGGAGCAGGCACAAGTGGTGATTTTTGATGAATTTCACGAGCGTGGCATGGAGAGCGATGTGGCGCTGTGCCTGATTCGCGAAGCTCGGAGGCTGCTGCGTCCAGATCTGAAGATAGTAATCATGTCGGCCACCCTCGACAGCCAATGGCTGTGCCATGCGCTACAGGCTCCATTGGTGAGCTGTGAGGGAAGAATGTTTTCCGTAACAATAGTACACTCTGGAAGTATCGTAAGCGACACACCATCCACCGAAGAGATAGCCAACACAGCAGCTCGTGCCGTGCTGGCAGCACTCCGCGACCATGAGGGCGACATATTGACATTCTTGCCAGGAGAGGCTCCAATCAAACAGTGTCAGCGTATGCTCGAGAACGCACAAATCCAAGCCATTGTGTGTCCTCTGTACGGAAGGTTGTCGCCCACCGACCAGCAACGTGCGCTACAACCTTTGCCGCGCCGTAAGGTAGTACTCGCCACATCGATAGCCGAAACATCTTTAACAATAGAGGGCATCCGCGTGGTTATTGACAGCGGTTTTGACCGCGAACCCACCTACAACCCACAAACGGGTCTAAGCCAGCTTACCACTCGCCGCATCAGCCAAGACCGTGCCGACCAACGTGCAGGACGGGCAGGTAGGTTAGCTCCAGGTGTGTGCTATAGGCTCTACAGCAAAGCCACATGGCAACGCATGTCACCTACCCGCCAACCAGAGATAGCAAAAGCCGACCTTGCCACCATGCTACTAACCCTATCGGCATGGGGCGAACACGATGTTATGAGGCTACCGTGGCTGACTCCGCCACCCGATGGTGGCATAACGCAAGGTCGCACCCTGCTTGCACTGCTTGGTGCCACCAACACGCAAGGTCACATCACACCACAAGGACAGGCCATGGCCACACTACCATGCCACCCTCGAATAGCCCACATGCTGCTGATAGCCCCCATACAACACAAGGCTGTGGCAGCCGCCATCGCTGCAATACTCGAAAACCGCCCCACTACCAACAACCCTGATTTATGGGAAGCCATCGAACAGCTGCGAAAGCAACCCCACGACAGCAACTCCCCCGCCCTACGGTCTGCCCAGCAGTATCGACAAATCATAGGCGCAGACAAGGGGTGGGAACCAGTAGATGCCTATGAGGTAGGATTGCTGGTCGCAGCTGCCTACCCCGAACGCATCGCACAACTACAACCCGATGGGCGATACGCATTGTCAGGTGGAGGCAGAGCCGCACTATCCGATCAAAGCAGTCTGCATGGACAAAAATGGCTTGCTGTAGCAGTACTGTCAGGTAAGTCTGATGTCATAGCATTAGCGGCACCTATCGCTGCTGGCGACATAATAAGGTTTCAACAGCGTCACACCCTTGTATGCTGGAATCAACGCAAAGAGGCTCTGCAATCGGTTATACAATGGCGCATCGGAACCATCGTGGTAGATGAACAGCCTCTGGCTGTAAGCGATGAGCAGCGCTACAACGCAATTACCAGCGCTGCAAAAAGTTACGGACTGAGCATGCTTAATTTTGACAGCGCAGTAGCATGCTTGCAACAGCGAGTGGGCATGCTCTCGGCATGGCACCCCGAACTCTGCTTGCCCGATTTCAGCACCAACGCACTATTGGAGCAAGCGGACCTATGGCTCACCCCTTTCATAGGCAAGGCAACGACAAGCAGCGAACTCAAGAAAATTGACCTCTGCGTTGCGCTGATAGCATGGCTCAACCCATCACATCAACAAGCGTTGGAACGACTCACACCTACACATATCACAGTACCCACGGGCAGCCGCATCCAGTTGGAATACCGACAGGGGGCCAACCTTCCTGTACTTCGCGTACGACTACAAGAATGTTTCGGAATGACCGACACCCCACGTATAGACAACAACCAACGCCCTGTGCTGATGGAGTTGCTCTCGCCTGGATTCAAACCCGTACAACTAACACAAGATCTCAAAAGTTTTTGGACTACTACCTACTTTGAAGTCCGCAAAGAGCTCCGCCGGCGCTATCCCAAACATGCTTGGCCTGACAACCCCACAGAAGCGCAACCCACACGAAATGTAAAAAAAACGACTACAAAACAATAAGTGAAGATAAAAATGTGATAAACCACAAACGAAATGACGATAAAACACCCCTCAAAACATGAAAAGAGGTCACAGTTAAAATCGTTACAATCGCCTCCTCCGTCATAATCGTTAAAATCGTTACCTCCGTTACAATCGCTTTCTCCGTTTCATCCAAGAACAATATAATCACAAAAAAGACATACTAAGATGAACAAATTGATTGGTATATTCATTGCCGCAATTATGCTGCTTGTGGCATGTAGTCAAAGTGCGACCGAGATACAGCCCCGCTCATGCGATATTTATGTAGTAGTTACTGATACCATCTCGGTTTCCGATTCGTATCCTGCCGTGATACAAGGGCGTCAGGATATCGATGTTTTGCCCCAGGTGAGTGGCAAAATCACCAAAGTGTGCGTTACCGAAGGTCAGCATGTACGGCAAGGACAAACACTGTTTGTCGTTGACCAAGTGCCATTTCAGGCAGCTCTACGTAGTGCCAATGCCGATGTAACTGCTGCCGAATCAGCTGTTGAAGCCGCTCAAATAGATTTGGATAGCAAACAAACACTGTTCAACAACAATGTAATTTCAAACTACGACCTGCAGATGGCTCGCAGTGCCCTGAACCATGCTAAGGCGGCTCTTGAACAAGCAAAAGCAGCCCAAATCAACGCTGCCAACAATCTCTCTTATACATCGGTAGTCAGTCCCGCTAATGGCGTAGTAGGCACACTGCCATTCCGCACAGGATCATTGGTAAGCCCCACCATGCAACAGCCACTTACCACGGTGTCAGACAACAATGAGATGTTTGTCTATTTTTCCATGGCCGAAAACCGATTACGCCAACTGCTGAATCAATATGGTTCCATTGATGATATCATACACCGTATGCCTCCCGTGCAGCTGCGACTCAACGATGGTAGCCTATATGATACCGAAGGTCATATTGCATCCATCAGCGGTGTTATCAACGATATGACGGGTGCTATCTCCATCCGATGCACTTTCGACAATCCCAAACAGTTGCTTTTCAGCGGCAGCAACGGCAGTATCATTATCCCGCACCAAACCGACAATGCAATAGTAGTGCCTCAAACCGCTATCTTTATGGTTCAGGACAAATATTTTGCCCACAAGGTAAAACAAGGTAAAGCTGAGACTGTTGAGGTAAAAATCGACCACCAAAGCGATGGCCACCGATACATTGTTCTCGAAGGGTTGTCTGTAGGCGACACCATCGTGGCATCGGGTGTTGGGTTGATACACCATCAAGATTTATTGTCTTACTGACACCTAATTAGAATACACGCATCATGACACTCAAATATTTCATTGACCGCCCTGTTTTATCGGGTGTTATCTCCCTAACCATTGTCGCATTAGGCATATTGGCATTTTTTCAGTTGCCATTGGAGCGATACCCAGACATAGCCCCGCCATCGGTAAGTGTTACAGCCGTTTATCCTGGCGCCAAGGCCGAAACAGTCCAAAAATCAGTCATCGCACCTATCGAAGAGGCTATCAACGGCATTGAACATGTGTCGTATATCACCTCAACAGCCAACAACGATGGCGTAGCTTCCATCACCGTATTTTTCCATCAAGGCACCGATGCCGACATGGCTGCCGTGAATGTCCAAAACCGCATTTCGGCAGTGTCGGGATTGCTACCCGCTGAAGTAGTAAAAGCGGGTGTGGTTACACAAAAACAAATCAATACAGAGCTCAAAACCATGATGCTCTATGCTCCTGAAGGGGCCTACCCCATAGAGTTTATCGACAATTATATGAACAGCTATGTAGTGCCCAAAGTGCAACGACTGCCAGGAGTGAGCCGTGTGCACAAGTTCGGTTCTGAAT
>JAGHVA010000169.1 GCA_018064565.1 Candidatus Colimorpha onthohippi | reverse complement strand
CACGATGAAAATTTATCAGACAAGTGACATCCGCAACATTGCCCTTGTAGGCGGTGCTAAATCGGGTAAGACAACTTTGGCCGAGGCAATGGCCTTTTGTGGAGGCGTTATCAACCGCCGTGGAACGGTGGAAGACAAAAATACGATTTCCGACTATCGCGACATCGAGATAGACCGTCGCAATTCCGTCAATACATCATTGCTTTACACCGAATTTGGTGGGAAGAAAATCAACATCCTTGATGTGCCTGGTTTTGCGGATTTTCAAGGTGAGTTGGTTGCAGCGTTCAACGTTGTTGAGGCTGCAGTTGTAGTGGTGAATGCTCAGAGCGGAATTGAGGTGGGCACAGAGATTGCTTATCGCTATAGCAATAAAGTTGGCACCCCTATGATTTTTACCATAAACCATCTGGATGCCGAAAAAGCCAATTTTGATGATTCTGTCAATCAGTTGAAGGATTATTTTGGTAGCAAGTGTAGTGTATTGCAGTTTCCTGTAAACCAGGGGCTTGGATTTAATAGTGTTGTAGATATAGTGTTGAGTAAAATGCTCACCTTCAAAGATGGTAAGGTAGAGATGAGTGATATACCAGCAGAGTTTGCAGACAAGGCTGAGGAGATGCGCAGTGCTCTCGTAGAGGAGGTGGCAGCTGCCGATGATGCCTTGATGGAGAAATTTTTTGAGGAGGGAGATCTTAGCCATGAGGATTTAAGCAAAGCCTTGAAGCTGGCTATTGATAAGCGTGAGCTTTATCCTATTCTTTGCACTTCAGCCAAAGAAAATATGGGTGTCGCGAGATTGCTTGAGTTTATCAACGACAATGTACCTGCTCCCAACGAGGTTCATAACGCAAAGAAAACCAAAGCAGGCAAAGAGCTCAAGTGCGACAATGCAAATCCTTCGGTGGCATTTGTGTTCAAAACAGCCAAAGATAAGAATTTGGGTGAGATTGCATACGTCCGTATCTACGATGGTGAGTTGGCAGAAAGTCAGGACGTAGTCAATAGTTGTAATCAAGGCAAGGAGCGTCTTTCGCAGGTGCTGGTTTGTGCTGGTAAAAACCGCCAAAAGGTGGAGAAAGCCTCAGCTGGCGATATCATCTGCACTATCAAACTAAAAGATGTAAAGACCAACCACACCTTGACAACACTGAAAAATGCGGATGATGTTGTAACAGAAATCGAGTTCCCAGTGCCTATCCATACTGTGGCAGTGAAGGCTGCTAACAGCAACGACGATGAGAAGGTGGGTGCAATCCTCAACGATATGTGCAATGCTGACCGTTCGCTCACTCTCACCAACAGCCGTGAGTTGCGCCAACTTATCTTGGGTTGTCAAGGTGAGTTGCACCTCAACACATTGAAATGGTATTTCGCCAACGTTCATAAGTTGGAGGTCAACTTTACCGACCCACGTGTTCCTTATCGTGAAACAATCACCAAGAGCGCAGAGGAGATGTATCGTCACAAGAAACAGTCGGGTGGTAGTGGTCAGTTTGGCGAGGTTCACATGCTTATCGAACCTTATTTTGAGGGCATGCCTAACCAGACCAAGTATCCTATCCGCGACACGCAGGTGTATCCTTTAGATTGGGGCGGTCAGTTGGTGTTCAACAATTGTATTGTAGGTGGTAGCATCGATGCTCGTTTTATGCCTGCTATTTTGAAGGGTATTATGGAAAAAATGGAGCAAGGACCTCTCACTGGTTCGTATGCTCGTGACATCGTTGTGAATATCTATGATGGTAAGATGCACCCAGTGGATAGCAACGAAACGGCGTTCAAGATTGCTGGACGTACCGCTTTTCGTGAGGCTTTCCGTAAAGCATCGCCCAAGATTATGGAACCTATCTATGATATAGCAGTTACGGTACCTACCGATAATATGGGTGGTGTGATGACCGATTTGCAGGGTCGTCGTGCAATTGTGATGGGTATGGATGCCGAAGGCAAGTACACCACACTCCGCACCAAGGCCCCTTTGGCAGAGATGAACCGTTATTGTACAGCTTTGAGTTCGTTGACCAGTGGTCGTGGTACATTTACGATGAAGTATGCTGAATATCAACAGGTTCCGACCGATGTCCAGAACGCCCTTCTCAAGGCTTACGAGGAGCAGCAGAGCGATGAGGATTAGTCTTTTATCTACTCAGTCGTTATGTCTATGTGCATGATGGCTGTAAGTGGATAGCCGATAAAGTGGGCAACCTTTTGTATGAGGTTGCTCATTTTTTTAGGATGTATTGGTGGGTGGCAAATTTTTTGATAAGCCGGGAGCATAGGGAATGCTTGCATTCACTATGCCGAGGCGAGAAAACGACTGTTGCGAAGAAACGAACAAAAACACCGCACATAGGCAAAATGCCCATGTGCGGTGTTTTGCTGTGAGGCAGTCTTATAACTGAATGGTTTGAGTGTAGGTATGCCCAAAGTGGTCAACCGCCTCAACTTTAATCTCATGGGCACCTGCATCGGGAGTGGCTGAGAAAAAGCGGTTGTGGCGTACGGGGAAGTAATCGTCCACAACACGAGCTCCATTGACATATTTCAGGTAATCGGGATCGAAGGAATAGAACCGTTCCATATTTCCCATGAATTTGCCATCCTGATACCAGCGTATTTGCCACGACTCATCGTAGTTCCACACCTTGGCGACCACTGCGTTTGGGCGGTCAAGCGAACTGCCACGTGGGTATAGTTTGAATTGGTAGTCGGCGGGGTGTCCGGTGGCTTTGAAATACCAGTTGGTGAGGTTGCGGTCAACACCTTCAAACACCTGGTATCCGCAAGGAGTACCATCGCTGCTTACAGCATTGCTCCACCAATTTCCACACAATGCGCCTATATTATGCTCCATGATGCCAGCGCCGAGGTCGGTATTGGAGTTGCGGTGCATGTGTCCCGTGAGGATGGCTGATTCAAACTTAAAATTGAGCATCTGGAGTAGATGCTGCCCGCCACCAATTGGTGCCGACTCGGGGTTGAACTGCAATGGAGCGTGCATGGCAATATAAACCCGATTGCCCATATTGAGTGCCTTGTTGAGTAGAAACTCAAGCCAGCGCATTTGGTCTTCTATCTCGAGTGTTACGCGATAGCCTTTGTTGCCTGTATAGCGCATGTTGCTTAGCACCACATAATAGGCCTCACCCAACTGAAACGCATAATAGATAGGGCCGAACGACTGTTTGTACATCCGACCATAGTCGGCGCTGTCTGATGGGGTAAGGAATTTGTCGTAATCGTGATTTCCGATTACGGGGTAGAGCGGAAAACCACATTGACGGGCAAAGTCCTTATATACATCGTTGAGCCCATATACGTCCCATGTCATGTCTCCGAGTACGATACCTGCCACTTGCACACCTTTTGAAGCATGCTCTTGTGCTGTCTGTTTAATGTCGGGCAACGCTTCGTTGAATAACTTCTCAATATCATTTGGAGTATCCAATTGAGGGTCTGCCATAGTAATCATGCTATACCGTGTTCGATCTCCTTTCATGGCTTTGAGGTCAAAATTATACACTTGTCTATCGCTGGTTAGACGTTGGTAAAATTGCGGTACGCCACTGCTATAGTCGGCCACATAGCCTTGAGGGGTAACGATATACACAAATTCCGCACGTTGGTGTGGTTCGATGGCGTACATGCCGTCAGCATTAGTCTGCGTAAACGAGAACCCATCAGTTACGAGTACGGCAGCCAATGCCTTCCCTTCACCTTTGACATAGCCCGTAACGGTTCGAGCCTGAGCATAGAAGGTAAGCAGTATGAGTACAGCCCATAAAGTAATAGTTTTTTTCATCTTTGTACGATTTTACAGATTTTGAATAGATTGGATTATATGATTTTTTAAGCTATCAAACTTTAGAAATTGATGTCCTGATTCCTTTTCCCACACTACGTGCGCATAATGCGGAAACTGGGTGAGCAACGGTGTGTGATCACCCAACAACTCATCATCGATGCTGAGCGCAAAATGTAGTTGTCCTGCTCGTGGTGGCAGCTGTCGAAAAACCTGTTTGTCGAATTGGACATAGGCCTCTACCAGGTTGAGGTCGCTTCCTGTGGCTGGATTCCCCTTAAGCAGTACTCGATGAATGGTGTCGGTAACGTCTCGGACAGGATTGATACACCACACAATATTTTTGTACCATTGTGTGGTACACAAAGCGTGATACCCTCCGAGGCTGCTGCCCACAATAAGGTCTATATTATGTTTAGATACAATTTGTTTTAGGCTGTCTTGTATCTCTGTGGGATATTGGTGGTTGTAATCAATGGTAGGAGAAATCACGCTGTGATTGGGAAACATCTGTTTCAAAAGTTGTGCTTTGTGTGCGTTTCCGTTGCTCCCATAACCATGAATGTAAAGAAAATTCATATTGTAATAATATTGCAATAGCATTGCAAAAGTACACTATTTGTTCGACATGTGATAAATAATTGACATGAGTATAGAATATTTTGCAATAAATACAGATGGGTATCGTTATTCAAAAACGACTTGTAGCGTATATGAAATTGTTATTCATTAAATAGTTGTCTTATGAAAAAAATTATTTACACAGGTGTGCTTGCGTTGGCACTTGGTGTCGGTTATGTGGCATCCGCTTGCACCAATTTTCTTTTTACCAAAGGAGCTACAAAAGATGGCTCGACGATGATTACCTATGCAGCAGATTCGCATACCCTTTACGGTGAGTTGTATTACCGCAAGGTGGCTGACTATCCGGCAGGTACTATGTTTATGTTGTACGATTGGGATTCAGGAAGACCTCTGTTTGAGATACCTCAGGTGGCACATACTTATAGTGTTGTAGGCAATATGAACGAGCATCAGTTGGCTATAGGTGAGACTACCTATGGCGGCCGTCCGCTCAGCAATAAGGTGGGTATTGACTATGGCAGTTTGATTTACGTCACCCTTCAACGTGCCAAAAATGCACGCGAAGCCATTCAGGTGATGGCAAATCTTGTGGCAGAGTATGGCTACTGCTCATCGGGCGAGAGCTTTTCGATTGCAGATCCTAACGAGGTGTGGATAATGGAGCTAATAGGAAAAGGAGAGGCTCCGTGCGACACCATAAAAGGTGTGCCTGTGGTCAAAAAGGAATTCAAGAAAATCAATTGCAAAGGTGCTGTATGGGTAGCGCGTCGTATCCCAGACGGATATGTGTGTGGGCATGCCAACCAAGCGCGTATTACCACTTTCCCACTTGAAGTGAAAAAGAGCCACAAGAGCATAACGAGCAAGAATTTCAAATATCTGTATGAGCCAGAAGTGGAATGTGTCTATTCTGAAGATGTAATAACTTTTGCTCGTGCGAAGGGCTATTTTGATGGTAAAGATGAGGATTTCAGTTTTGCCGATGCATACGCACCGTTGAGTTTTGGTGGTATGCGTGGATGCGATGCTCGTGTGTATGCAATGTTTGCTCGTGTGAAGAGCGGCATCCGCGACCAATATGCTGATTATGCGTTAGGACGCAATCCCGACAACCGACTGCCGTTATGGATTAAACCCGACCATCAGGTTACAGTGCGTGAGGTGATGAACCTAATGCGCGACCATTATGAGGGTACCCCATTGGATATGAGCCAAGATTGCGGAGGTGGTCCGTTCAATTGTCCTTATCGTTGGCGCCCGATGGATTGGAAGTCTGGCGACCATTCTTATGTCCATGAGCGCGCAACTTCTACTCAACAAACGGGATTTAGCTTTGTGGCGCAGTGCCGTAGCTGGCTGCCTGCCAAAATTGGAGGCATCCTTTGGTTTGGAGTTGATGATACCTACAGCACAGTGTATTGCCCTATGTATTGTGGTATCACCGAGATTCCAGAGTGTTTTCGTGTAGGCAACGGAGATATGATTACCTATAGCGAGACCAGCGCATTCTGGCTTTTCAACCGTGTAACGAATTTTGTATATAGCCGCTACAAAGACATGATTGTTGACTTGCAACGTGTGCAGAATCGGTTGGAGGATGGATTTGTGGCTGATGTAGCCAAAAACGATGCCCGTGTAAAAAATGCCAGTGAAGCTGAATTAGCTACACTGCTCAACGACTTTTCAGGCCGTCAGGCTGCTAAGATGATGAAAGACTGGAAATGGCTGGATCAGTTCTTGCTTGTGAAATACATTGATGGCAATATCAAACACGATGACAACGGGGTGTTTAAGCGCGACCAGTATGGTCATGCCGAATGGCCCGATCAGCCAGAATATCCCGCCTGGTTCTACAAACAGATTGTAGAAGACCATGGAGATGTGATTATAGAGAAATAACATCATCCTAAATAGTATTGACAAGCCGTGTGATTGTAAAATCCACGGCTTGTTTCTTTGTAAAGTTAGTCGAAAAAAAGAATGCGAATTTCATTTTTGCAGATTACAAAAAAAATGTACCTTTGCAATTTGTATTTGATTGAGCGACAGATTTGATGACTTAGTTTTCTAATCTGTCTTATTGATAGATAGAAGTTATACGACAGTAATATTAAACAATAAATATTCTTTTGCAATGAAAAATATTCTTATCGTAGGAGCTGGTGGACAGATTGGTTCCGAACTTACACGCAATCTGCGCGACATTTATGGCGACAGCCATGTGGTATGCTCCGACCTTCGTCCGTTGAAAGGCGAGATTTATGAGCGTGGACCCATAGAGCGTATCGACTCCACTCAGATTATGCAAATTGCTGAAGCTGTCAAAAAGTACAACATAGACACTATATATAATTTGGCTGCCATCCTGAGTGCCACCGCCGAACTGAATCCTATGCTTGGCTGGAATGTGGGCATCGGCTCATTGGTCAACTGCCTTGAGGTGGCTCGCTTGTTTGGTTGTGCGGTGTTTACTCCCAGTTCTATTGGCGCCTTTGGTGAGTCAACTCCTCATGACAATACCCCACAGGATACAATCCAGAGACCTAACACTATCTATGGTGTAACAAAGGTTACAGGAGAGCTGTTGAGTGATTATTATTTTACCCGTTTTGGTGTAGATACCCGTTCGGTACGTTTCCCAGGTTTGATTAGCCACTTAACGTTGCCAGGAGGTGGTACTACCGATTACGCTGTGGAGATATATTACGCTGCAGTAAAAGGTGAGAAGTTCGTCTGTCCTATCGCAAAGGGCACCTATATGGATATGATGTACATGCCTGATGCGCAAAAAGCTATGGTAGATATCATGGAGGCAGATCCGAATAATTTTGTTCACCGTAACAGTTTCAACGTGACATCCATGAGTTTTGATCCTGAGATTATTTACAATGAGATCAAAAAGCATTATCCCAATTTTGAGATGGAATACAAGTTTGATCCTATCCGTCAAAAGATAGCAAACAGCTGGCCTAACAAGATGGACGATAGCTGTGCACGTAATGAGTGGGGTTGGAAGCCTGACTATGACCTTGAGCGGATGACGGTAGATATGATCGATAACCTCAAGAAGAAACTATTGTGATAAAATAGTTATGACGTTTTTGATAGTCGGCGGTGCTGTAAAGAGTCGCCGACTATTGTTTTAAGTATAGGATGGCTACACATAACGACTTAGGAAAACAGGGAGAAGCCTTGGCACGTCAGTACCTTGAGCAGCACGGCTATGCCATATTAGAAACCAACTGGCGGTTGGGACGGTCGGAAGTGGATATCATAGCATACATAGATTGCACGATAGTATTTGTAGAAGTCAAAACCCGTAGCAGTCTGATGTATGGAACTCCCGAAGAAAAGGTGGATAAAAACAAACGCCGGACCTATGTCCGCATGGCGAACGCGTATGTCTTGAACAACAACAAGAGCGAAGAGGTTCGGTTTGACATCATCTCGGTAGTGGTAGAAAATGGAACTCATAAGATAACACATATCCCCAATGCGTACAATGCTATAGCACTTTACCTCTAATGTTTTTGCCAGCAATTGTCGGTACCTCCCACGTGTTGGCATAAAGAGGTGCAAAAGCGTTATAAATAATGAACAAAATTTTGTCAATAAAAAAATATATTGTAATTTTGCACTCTCTTAAAGTGGTGTGCTGAATCTTTAATACCCGTTCAAGATTTTGTGCATCAGTCAGATATAGCTGGATTACGAAGTCCGTCATTTGTGATTTGGTTGTGGATGTCAAGAGCAATAAGGATATAAGATAACAACATTATCGTATAACAAAACATGAATACCTTAAGTTACAAAACCGTTTCGATCCGCAAAGAGGACGTTCAGAAAGAATGGTTTCTTGTAGATGCGGAGAATCAGACAGTAGGACGTTTGGCTACGCGTGTGGCAAACATCCTGAGGGGCAAGACAAAGCCTTCGTTTACTCCACATGTAGATTGTGGAGACAATGTGATTATCATCAATGCGGAGAAGATTGTCTTCAGCGGCAAAAAGATGACTGACAAAATCTACCAGCGTTACACTGGTTACCCAGGAGGACAGCGTGAGACCACTCCTGCAAAGGTTTTGGCCACACACCCTGAGCGCGTATTAGAGCATGCTATCCGTGGCATGTTGCCCAAGAACCGTCTTGGCGATGCTCTTTATCGCAATCTATACATATATGCAGGTCCTGAGCATCCTCATCAAGGTCAGACCCCTAAACTGATTAACATTAACGACGTTAGATAATCAAAACAATGGAAGTAATCAACACCATAGGTAGAAGAAAGACCGCTGTGGCCCGTATCTATATGAAGGCTGGCGACGGTAAAATCATTGTCAACAACCGCGACTATAAAGAGTATTTTCCGACAGGTCCGCTGCAATATATTGTAAACCAGGCTTTGCAAGTGGCTGGAGCCGAGGGCAAGTGGGATATTAAGGCCAATCTTGATGGTGGTGGAATCACTGGTCAGGCAGAGGCACTCCGTATGGCTATAGCTCGCGCTTTGTGTGAGAACAACATCGAGGATCGTCCCGCTTTGAAGAAAGAGGGTTTCTTGATGCGTGACCCACGTATGGTTGAGCGTAAGAAAGCTGGTCAGCCAAAGGCTCGCAAACGCTTCCAGTTCAGCAAGCGTTAGTATTTTGGGGAGCGAATGTGCCGCAAGTTATTGCCGTTGTTTTTGTACGAAAGGTGTAGTTGTGGTACTTTGGTTTCCGTTTAGTATCCAAATTGTAAGGACGTGCCGTTGCGTTGCTTCTCGGTAATTAAGAGAATTTTCCGACAAACGTAGCTTTGAGGCCTACCTTATGATTGGTAATAATTGGTGGCGGCTAATCTTGGTATTTATGAGAGCTTGTCATCATTAGGAATGTAAACATAACAACAAAAAAAACAATGAACGAGTTAAAATTCGAAGAGTTACTTCAAGCTGGTTGTCATTTTGGACATCTCAAGCGCAAGTGGAATCCTAAAATGGCCCCTTATATCTTCAAGGAGCACAATGGTATTCATGTTATCGATTTGCAGAAGACGATTGCTAAAGCCGATGAGGCTGCCGCAGCGTTGAAGCAACTTGCCAAGTCGGGCAAGAAAGTTTTGTTTGTCGCTACCAAGAAGCAGGCTAAGGATGTTGTAGCTGAGATGGCTAAAACTGCCGACATGCCATTTGTGACCGAGCGTTGGCCAGGTGGTATGCTTACCAATTTTGCCACTATTCGTAAGGCTGTTAAGAAAATGAACTCCTTGGATCAGTTGATGCAAGATAAGGATTTCAACAATATCTCAAAACGTGAGCGTTTACAAGTTCAGCGTGAGCGGGCTAAGCTTGATAAGAACTTGGGTTCTATCGCTGATTTGACCCGTTTGCCCAGTGCGTTGTTCGTTATCGACATCAACAAGGAGCATATCGCTGTCGCAGAGGCTCGCCGTTTGAATATCCCCACCTTTGCTATGGTGGATACCAACTGCAATCCTGACCTTATTGATTTCCCGATTCCTGCTAACGACGATGCCTCAAAGTCAATTGCTGCTATCTTGAAGCACATGGTTGAGGCTATCCAAGAGGGTCAGAACGAGCGGATGCTTGACAAGGACGCTCAAGTAGAGATCGAGAACGAGTCAGAGGAGGCTAATGAAACTGAAGTAGCGGTTAAGAAGGCCACTCGTCCTCGTCGCACTCGCAGTGAGGCTCCCAAGGCTGAGACCGAGGCTCCCGC
>JAGHVA010000106.1 GCA_018064565.1 Candidatus Colimorpha onthohippi | reverse complement strand
GGGTATCAATTATAGTCATTCTTATCCAAGAGCCGCTTTTGATAGGCAGTCAATGCAGTGGGATTTGTGCTATTTCAAATATTATTTTCTGAAATTGGCATACATACCTTTTGATGAGCAACTACTTGAGGATGATTTTTCGGTATTTACCAATTATCTGCTTGACCAGCATTGTGATTATTTCATGTATCGTGATTTCCAGTCTCGTAATATCATGTTGACTGGCGATGAACGGATGTATTATATCGATTTTCAAGGTGGAAGACAAGGTGCAGCGCAATATGATGTGGCAAGTTTGCTTTACAGCGCAAGTACCGACATACCAGAGGTGGTGCGTAAGCAGTTGCTGAATTATTATCTGGAGCAGGTAAGCCCACACCTTGCAGTTAGAGGGGAGCGGTTGTCCGATTTCACCCAGCGCTTTTATGGGTATGTTCTGCTACGAATCATGCAGGCATTGGGGGCTTATGGCTATCGTGGGTACTATGAGCGCAAAGATCATTTTCTGAAGAGCATACCTCATGCGGTCGCCAATTTGCGACTCGTCATTCAATCTTATCCGCTGCCAATCCGTTTGCCTCATTTGGAAAAAGTGTGGCAGGCAGTTGTGGAGAGTCCGTTGGCTACTGCATATATGGCTCCTGCTGTGGCTGATTGTCTTACTATAACGGTGGTAAGTTTCTCGTACAAGCAGGGACTTCCTCAAGACACTACAGGCAACGGTGGCGGATATGTATTTGACTGCAGAGCGTTGCCAAACCCGGGACGTTATCCTGAATATCGCAATTATACAGGGGCTGACCCTTGTGTGATAGATTTCTTGAAAGACGATGACGCTGTGATTTCGTTTTTAGAGCATGCTAAACATATCGTGATGCAGTCTGTCCTTAAATACAAAGAACGTCGTTTTTCGCATCTTATGGTTGCGTTTGGATGTACAGGCGGTCAGCATAGGTCTGTTTATTGTGCTGAACAATTGGCGTTTAGCTTACGGCAATTAGATGGATGTAAGGTGGTGCTTTGCCATAGAGAACAGCAAAACAACAAAAAATAAATAATAATAGCTGCAAACTGATAACTTTTTTGTATCTTTGCAAACTCAAATATATACAGAAATAAACAAAATTTATCTATATCAAAATGAAGAAAATAATCATTGAATTTGTTCTGGGCGTTGTCATTATCGGCCTTGGTATTTGGCTTTATATCAGCATTATGGAGCCTGTTAAGTTTGATAATGAGTACACAAAACGCCGCGATGCTTGTGCCGAGAAGTTGAAAGCAATCCGTACGTTAGAGGAGGCTTATAATGCGACTTATGGCTGCTATTGTGGCAGTTTCGACACCTTGGTGAACCGTTTGTTGAACGAGGATAGTATGAAAGTGGTTGGAAAGACCACTAACTATGACCGTATTCCTGCTGACGTTGACATCAATGAAGTAACGGAACTTGAGGCTATCCGAATGGGGTATGTTACACGTACTGAGGTGTTGGTAAATCCAATTCGTAAATATCTTGAAGATGGCAAGTTTCCTTATCTTGATCCCGATGGATTGTTGAAAAACAAAGAAAATATTGAGATTACAGACGCCATGCGTGAGGCTCTTGAAAACTTACGCTATGTTCCGTATCCCAAGGGCTCGAATTTGGAATTCCAACTCCAAGCGGGTACAATCGACCGTGGTGGTTTTACTGTTCCAGTATTTGAATGTTTGGTGAATTTGAAAGATTTGCTTAGCGATATGGATCACCAATTGGTTATAAACAAGATTTCAGAGTTAGAAAATATCAATCGTTTCCCTGGTTGGAAAGTGGGCGATATGACTCAATCTATTACAGATGGTAATTTTGAGTAATCCGATTTTTGTTGGATGAGACATAAGAGTTAAGGGTCTGTTATCAATGATGAGGACTCTTAACTCTTGTTTTTACACCTTGTCGTTATATATTCCGCCAGTGATATTATGTACCAGATCTCTTCAATAATAACAACACCACAGGAGTCGCCATCTTATGTCAAAAGGCTGACTTTCTGTTTAACTCCCAAAGGATTTTATATGTACCGAGTCTCTACTCAGGGTACATTGTTGTCGTTTGTGGATGTTGTTATGGATTGGGAAGGGAATATCGTGTGTATGTCCAATCAGATTATGGAGTTTTTGCAGGATCAAAATATCTCGATGTTTGACTACGAATCGGTGCGGCTGGTTTGCCCTACGATGCAGGCGGTATGGATGCCCGATGAGTTGTACAGTGCGAAACATGATCGGGATTATCTTGGTTCGGTAACTACAATTCCAGATGGATGCGAGGTGCTAAATGCCTATTCTTCACAAATAGATGCATATTGTATCTTTGCTGTGGATAGTAGGGTGGTAACAGCATTCAAAATAGTGCTTCCAGGCATTCGGATGTTTTCTCAGCACAATATGCTGCTCTCGCCGTCACTATTCAAACAGTCTGATAGTCATCCTATCGTGCTGTTGTCGCAGTTTGACACGTTTTGTAGCATCAATGTGGTGAGCCATTCCAATCTCTTGTTGAGCAATAGTTTCAAATTCTCATCATCCAACGAGCGGCTGTTTAGGCTAATCAGGATTGTAAAATTTTTGGATTTGGATTCTACAACAACTGAACTCCGTTTGGGAGGATTAGTAGATCGGAGTGATTACAACACTTTTGTTAGATATTTTTCGAAGGTGACGTTGAATAATGGCGACCTTTTGAGGTTTGAGAATCCTGAGTTCCAGCATTTGCATCGTTACCGTTATTTGATTGAAGGCGGATGTTGATGCTGATTGTTGGGGTTGGTGGCGTCGCTCTTCTATTACTATAATTGTTCTACATCTCGTTATGCGTATTATTGCTGGTTCACTTAAAGGTCGTAGAATTAACCCGCCTGACAATCTACCTGTGCGACCTACTACCGACATGGCAAGGGAAAGCCTGTTTAACATACTCAACAATTACGTTGACTACGAGGATTGCGATGTGATGGATTTGTTCGCAGGTACTGGGGCTGTATCGTTGGAGTTCGTGTCTCGGGGGGTCAAAAGCGTTACTTCTAT
>JAGHVA010000157.1 GCA_018064565.1 Candidatus Colimorpha onthohippi | reverse complement strand
GTTATTATTTTCAAATAATCATCTAATACAACTACAACACGACACACACCACCTAATGCGGTATGTACCAACAAATTGAGCACAATACACTCAATCTTAATCAACCAACAAAGATAAAAAAAAATAGAAAACAAATAAAAAAAGTTTTGCAGCCATTCAAAAAAAGAACTGCCGCACATCTTTTAGAATAGAATGAGCGGCAGCCAATATTAAATCCTCCTACAACTACTTCTTGACATAGGTCAAGAAATCCAGATCAATCGAAAGTCCCACATAGGGTGTGATGCGCCAAATCTTGCTCGTAATATCATCTATGCCGTATTGTGATGGAATAAGGTCGCCCTCTTCGTAGCCTGACACCAAATTTTCATACTCTGCAATATTGACTCCCATGATAAGGTAAAAGAAATCTACGAATCGGAAAGAGGCTCCCAAATAGAAATTTTTGAAAAGATTACTACCTCCAAATCCAGCATATATACCTAAATCATAAGCAAATTCCTGATCAAATTTGCGGATTGTCTTGGATCGTCCGAGAGAATCTTTTATCATAATTGGGTGCGATTTGTTGAAATATTTTGACAAATCCCACAACATCACCGAAGCTCCTGTAGTAAAGTCAAACTCAACCGCGCCATCGTTTCGGTTGCGGATTACTTTCGTCCATTCGCCAGTAGATGCAACTTGAGAAATACGAATTTCGTAATTGGGTGTACGGTAAAAGCGCATAGCCACGCCTTGAATAGGGCGCACTTTTTTCTTGCGGTTGGTAGCTTCCTTTGAATGTGCCTCTGCCTCTTTGGCTCGCTGTTCAAGATATTTGTTCTGCTCTTCTTTGCGGATGTTCTCCATCTGTACCTGTGTAGTAATTCTACGCAAAGAATCAATCACATACAAATATCTGTCGCGCTCCGCCAACACAGTTTTGTATTCATCTTGTTTTGACTCTATCGACTTTTCCCGTGAACTCAGTTCACGCTGAAGGAACTCTATCTCACGCCGACTGGCATCGATATTGGCATTGCGCGTCTCTATCTGCGCTTGTAGTTTAACTTTGTCAACCTCGGAAGCAGAGAGCGACTTCTGGTGGAGTTGCTCAATCTCTTCTAACATGCGATCTCGTTCTTCCGTAGCCTTACGCAACTCCAACACCAATGAATCTTTCTCGTGAAGTATGCTTTCGTATTGCTGATTAACTTTTTTCACCGAATCGAGGGATACCCGCAATGACTGAATTTGCTCAATCATGTTACTGCGATCCATATCCACCGAGTCTGTCGTATATTGCGCTTCAGCAACCGACACACAACACACCAACAACACTGACAATAAAACTAACGACAACTTATTCATACTAAATACGCTTATTTTACCATTGCTATCGCATCTAAGAGTGGCAGCGTCTGCTGCTCACCCGTTAGCATGTTTTTGATTGTTACTGTATGATTTGTAATTTCCGATTCGCCAACAAACAAAACAAAAGGTATGTTTTTGCGATTTGCGAAATCCATCTGTTTTTTCATCTTGGTTGCGTCAGGATATACCAATGTGGCAATACCGTTAGCTCTAAATTGTGCAGCACATTTCAATACATATGCCTGCTCTGCTTCACCAAAATTGATAAACAGCACACGAGCACTTTGTGACAATCCTTCGGGAAAACCATTCAATTCTGTAAGTACATCATAAATACGGTCGGCACCAAACGAGATTCCCACTCCAGATACATTAGGCATGCCAAAAATACCTGTCAGGTTATCATACCTGCCACCACCACAGATACTTCCTATTGACACATTGTTAGCCTTAACCTCAAAGATTGCACCGGTATAGTAATTCAGCCCCCTGGCCAAAGTCAAATCTAATTCTACCGAACATGACGGCTGCACTGATTGGATATATCCGAACAACTCACGCATTTCTGACACGCCCTTCTGCCCTACTTCAATGCCTTCAAAAAGTTTTTCCAACTGATTCAACTTATCTGCAGGGCTGCCATTCAACTCAAATATAGGATTCAGCAATTCTATCTGAGGTTGTGTCAGACCTCTCTCTGCCAATTCTGCCTTAACGGCATCCAAACCAATTTTATCCAACTTGTCGATAGCAACAGTTATATCAATCAACAGATTAGGTGCGCCCACCAATTCTGCTATTCCTGCCAAAATCTTACGGTTGTTGATTTTAAGTGTTACCCCTACATTGAGTTGCGAGAATACCGCATCAATCATTTGGACTAATTCAAGTTCGTTGAGTAACGACTCGCTACCAATCATATCGGCGTCACATTGATAAAACTCGCGATACCTGCCTTTTTGCGGCCGATCGGCACGCCATACTGGTTGCAACTGATAGCGACGGAACGGCAACACTAAATCATCGCGATGTTGAACCACAAACCGAGCAAAGGGAACCGTAAGATCGTAGCGCAACCCGCGCTCACAAATATGAGGCACCACTTTATGATAATCCTGACTAAAATCCACATCTTTCATAAAATCGCCCGAATTGAGAATCTTAAATAGCAACTTGTCGCCTTCTTCACCATACTTGCCCATCAAAGTGGACAGATTCTCGATTGAAGGTGTTTCGATTGGCTCAAATGCGAACATCTTGAAGACATTACGGATAGTTTCAAAAATATAATTTCTCCGTGCCATCTCAAGAGGCAAAAAATCACGGGTGCCTTTAGGAATAGAACATTTCATAATGATATGTGGATTGTTGTTATTCAATCGAAAAATACACTGCGTATAATAGCGCAAAACGTTGAAATTCCGCACTATTATCAACTCATCATACATACTGCAGCGATGCACAAAAATACAACTTTTCCGTCATTGTTATCTACCGCTGATACTAAAGAACCAAAAAAAATAATTACCTTTGCATGATTTTTCGTTCAGTTAGTGTTGCTTAACTCCTGCAGTCCAGCGGTAATTATCAACACTTTGTTAGATATAACTCAACTTATACGCTATGTTTACAGGCATAATAGAAGCCACTGCGAGCGTAGTTGCCATCCGCCAAGAGGGGAGCAACTATCATTTTACGCTGACGGCCCCTTTTGCATCGGAGTTACGCCCCGATCAGAGTGTTGCACACGATGGGTGCTGCCTTACTATTGTAAGCGTTGATTCTGAAAGGCAGCAATACACCGTTACTGCCATGAATGAAACGATGCAGAAGACATGCCTATGCCGATGGCGTGTGGGCAACGAAGTCAATGTGGAGCGAGCCATGCTCAACAATGGAAGATTGGACGGTCATATTGTTCAGGGACATGTGGATCAGACCGCCACCTGTACAGCCATAACAACCGACGATGGCAGTTGGCGTTTTACATTTAAATATGACTACGACACCGAGCACCCACGGGTTACCGTCAGCAAAGGAAGCATAGCCGTCAACGGTGTCAGCCTGACGGTAGTAGATTCCATTCCTGGACGATTCAGTGTCGCCATTATCCCTTATACCTACCAACACACCAATTTCCACAACCTTATAGTTGGCAGTATCGTTAATATTGAATTTGATATTTTAGGCAAATACATTGAACGCTATATGGAAACTATATATGGACTACAAAACAAAAATATTATCCAAAACTAATCATTGACACAAAAAGGCGTTGATTACTTTGCAACGCTGTTTTCTCGCCTTGGCATAGTGCAAACTATGGTTTCCCTATACACTTGGCTTATCGAAAACATTCTTAATAAACAAACAACATTATGCGACAAAAAAGATTTTTTCTAACCGAGGATCAGATACCCACTCGGTGGTATAATATACAGGCCGACATGCGCAATAAGCCCATGGCGCTCAAACATCCTGTTACTGGCAAAGAGATGACAGCCGAAGATCTTTTCCCAATTTTTTGCGAAGAATGTAGCCGACAGGAATTCAACCAAACTGACGCATGGATTGAAATCCCTGCAAAAGTACGCGAGATGTACACCTACTACCGCAGTACACCGTTAGTCCGCGCCTACGGACTTGAGGAGGCTTTGGACACACCAGCTCATATCTACTTCAAAAACGAGAGTGTGAGTCCTGTCGGATCGCACAAACTCAATTCAGCGTTGGCTCAGGCGTATTACTGCAAACAAGAGGGTGTTACCAACGTCACCACCGAGACAGGTGCTGGGCAGTGGGGGACCGCGCTATCGTATGCCGCCAAACTTTTTGGGTTGGAGGCAGCAGTATATCAAGTAAAGATTAGTTACGAACAGAAACCCTACCGCCGTAACATGATGCAACTATTTGGTGCGCAAGTCACGCCATCGCCATCCATGTCAACCCGCGCTGGCAAAGACATACTAACTGCAATGCCCAATCACCAAGGAAGTCTTGGAACAGCCATATCCGAAGCGGTCGAATTGGCACGAACTACTCCAAACTGCAAATACACGTTAGGTTCTGTAATGAGCCATGTATCGCTTCATCAAACGATTATAGGCCTTGAAGCCGAATTGCAGATGCAGATGGCAGGCGAATATCCCGACGAGATTATTGCTTGTTTTGGTGGTGGCAGCAATTTTTCGGGGATTGCATTCCCATTTATGCGACACACACTGCGCGATGGGCGCAAGACCCGCTATATTGCAGTTGAGCCTGCATCATGTCCAAAACTCACCAAAGGGAAGTTCATGTATGACTATGGCGATGAGGCTGGCTACACACCACTTATGCCGATGTACTCATTAGGTCATAAGTTCCGCCCCGCCAACATTCATGCAGGGGGGTTGCGTTACCATGGCGCAGGCGTTATTGTATCCCAACTGATAAAAGATGGCTATATCGAGGCCATGGACATGGATCAGATAGAGGTATTTGATGCTTGCACGCTTTTTGCGCGTGCGGAGGGCATCATCCCTGCTCCTGAAAGCGGTCATGCAATAGCAGCCACTATCCGTCGCGCACTTGAGTGCAAAGAAAAAGGAGAGTCGAAGGTATTGCTTTTCAATCTAACTGGTCATGGTATGGTGGACATGGTGGCATACAACCAATACCTATCTGGCAATATGATAAACCTGCCTTTGCCAGAATAGACAACACTGCCCATTACCACAAAAAAAATGATATGTCTCCACTGCAATGCGATGGAGACATATCGTTTTAGGGCGTGTGCCATATTCTCAAAAAGAAATCAGCGAACTCCAATATTTGAATGACAATTACGGAACTGGATCATATCCAGACCCACCCCAAGGATGACAACGCAAGATACGTTTAATCGTCAGCCAACCTCCCTTAAAGGGGCCATATTTGCGTATTGCCTCTTGTCCATATTGTGAGCAAGTTGGGGTAAACCGACAAGCAGGCGGAGTTAACGGAGAGATGCAAGTACGATAAAATGCAATAAACGCCAGCATGATAGCAGCCAACGCTTTTGTAAGAACATTACCCTTGTATGAACTATTCCCGCCCGACATCATACAGCTACCATCAATTGGACGGAACCAAAAGGATGCTTAATTGCTCTATTACTTTAGCCATTTTGATACAAACCTTGTCGTACGGCAAAGGTTTGTCGTGCACATAACTCAATGCGATTGTCATAGAAAACCCAAGTTCCTGCAGTTTACCGACCAATGGAGACTTTGCCCTCCGGTAAGCCTCACGAGAAATTCGTTTTACCCTATTACGATCCACAGCGTAGTGCAACTTACGTTTAGGAGCCACCACAAGCACTTGCGCAGGTCTTGGCAACTTGCCAGCAGGATAGATACAATATCGAACACTATACGGAAACACAAGCAGCCTTCCGCCATGAGCAAAAAGTTCGTCTATCAATCTTTGAGAGCACAGACGTTCTTCTTTAGGAAAGCCACAATCTTGCGATGAGCTACTCATCTTTTTTTTTCGTTCGCTTTGGTAGCAGCACGCTTAGCCCGGCGTTCAGCGGCTTGTGCCTTGCGCTCTTCCTGCAATTGTTTATATTTTGCTTTGTCGGCAATTGGTGACTTACCTTTCCGTGTGTTCGAGGCTGTGCCACGAGGACGCGAAGAACCTCTCACACTACGCAACGATGCAGGTTTTGCCACAATTACAGATCCTTGCTCTTTGCCCAGAATATAATTCTCAATAGCCATAGCCATTGAAGGAGATTGCTTCGTTGGAGCTGCTATTGCAAGCGGTAAACCAGCCGCTGCCAAAGCAGCATGAGTAGCGGTACCCAAAGCGGCAATACGAACATCCTCACTTGTCAACTCTGGAAAACTCTGAGTCAACACACGAACCCCGATAGGCGAGAACAACACAATCAAATCGAACGATTTCAAATCGAACGATTTCAAATCGCGAGGTTTCGAATAGTACATAGTGGCTTTGGTGTACTTAAACTTACCCTTGTCCAACAATTTAAAATATTCGGTTTGTTTCTCATCAGAGCAGGGAAATATGAACGACTCCTCTCGATGTTTCGAAAGGATATCTATCAACTCCGCAAAATGCTGCTGCCCTGTAAAAACTTTTCGCTTACGATATTGTACGTAGGTCTGTAGATAATTTCCGATAGCATCAGTTGTGCAAAAATACTTCATGCTGTCGGGGATGGTAACTCGCAACTCTTTTGCCAACCTAAAAAAATGGTCGATTGCCAGTCTGCTGTTGAATATGACAGCCGAGTAATCTTGCAAGTGGATTCTGGTTTTTCTGAACTCGGATGCGGTAACGCCTACAGTCTCAAAAAACTTAAAAAAAGTAAGATCTAAATTGTATTTGGCCGCCAAATCACGATAGGGAGACTGCTCTCCCTCGGCTGGGGCAGGTTGCGAAATTAATATTCTCTTCAGTTTCATACACCTATAACTGGTATCCAACTATATAAATTACAGATTAGTAAACACCTTTACCAATATCAAAAATGGTATAATTTCGAGGATGCAAAGATAATAAAATAAATAGACATTTGCGATGCCGTGACTTGGAAAAACACACCGTAAACTATAAATCAAGCGAAACAACATCAAACCGACAGGCAATACCGCTAAAACAAGAATGCTTGAAAATGTTGTGAATGGGGAATAATAACCAACAAATAAGATGGGCAGAATCAGCGTTGTCTCAATAAGCATAAAAAACATGGATACAGACAGATAGTTCTCTGTACATGCCTTAAGTTTGAAAGCACTACCCAACAAGATTGTAAATACCAAACGCAAAGAAAAGAAAACGGTAGTAGCCAGCATTAGCATTAGCAGCAATAATGCGTCTGGTATATGAATCGGCCACGCAGAACGTTCGCATACCAAGAAAAGCACCAAGGCAACAGCAAACGACAACATAATCAGCACAGGAAGGATAGCCGCTGGTGATGCAAAATCGTTCTCACGCAACACCCGTCCTCTATGTCGCTCGACAAAAGCAGCGGAGACGACATCATAAACAGACAACCTGTGATACTTGTAGAATAAACTAACCACAAAAGTAAAACATAACAACACCACGAATAGCCAATAGTCAACAGTGAAATGAGGACGAGGTTGTAATTCGTAATGCTTACGAGGCAATTCATGCCCTGTAAAAAGACTCTCGCGCCACACCACTGGTGGCACTACACAATCCTCTACCACTGCTCCCAACGAATCAGATTCAGACTGATCAATATCCGCCTGCACTGCCCACAACACCGAAGAGTCATTGATCAGCAGTTGATCATTTGTTCTTAGTTCATCATGCTGAATTATGTAATAATACCATTGATTCCAATGAATCAAATCAATACTATCAGTCTGTGATATCGAATCAGCATAAAGCGCAGGTTGTAGTACTGTTTGCACCGTTGTCGTTGTTTCCGTAGCTGCAACTGGCTTCTGAATAGCCTCGGTAGGAATAGATAAACCTGAATCAACGTTCTGCTCTACCTTTGTTTGAACATGACGAACGGGCACCGAATCCGACAACGGAGAATGGTCAACCTGCGGCAACTGCGGTGCTGCTAACTTGCTGACTGATGTATCAATCGGATGCTGTTTCATACATTACACGGACGTGCAAAGGTACTATTTTTTTTGCAGTTATACTTTACAAATACTCAATTCATGTTAAAGATATTTACCTACAGCACCTGAATTACTATCTGCTGGAGACAAGAATAAGAACACAGCACGAGTTATCGACCGCAACCTCCTTTAGCAGATACACTCACAACTTGTAATTTTGAAATACTTCGCATTGCTTATGTCAAAAATAATCCAACGATAGACTCAATATAGCTGACAGAGGGACAACATTATACATGAATATCATATAATTAAATCAATATCACGAAAAAAAAACCAAAATTAGACTAAATTAACAAAAAAAATGCTACATTTGTATCACGATTACATATTTATTAAACTACTTTTCCCGTGTTTGACAGCACTTTGAACTCAACCTTTATTGATGACACAAACCACAACAACGTGTCATACAATTGGTCTGAATTTAAAACACTTCATGCTTCGGTAAATGGCTATTGTAGTTTCCTGATTTAGGTTGACTACTCGTGTGTCATATTCCTTGATAAAGTTGACTCAGTTAAACATTAAAACTGATTATGGTTGACTATTATTGTTTA
>JAGHVA010000061.1 GCA_018064565.1 Candidatus Colimorpha onthohippi | reverse complement strand
TGTGGGTAATTAGGTTTTTTAAATTTATTCCGATGGTTTTGTTTTTTAAATTTGTGTACAATTGAAATTTGTATTGAACAAAGTGTCGCTTATGACAATTCATGCAGCCAAAGGGCTGGAGTTTCCGTATGTATTTGTGGTTGGTATGGAAGAAAATATTTTCCCTTCGGCAATGAGTATCCCTTCTCGTGCAGATTTGGAGGAGGAGCGCCGGTTGTTTTATGTCGCAGTTACGCGCGCCATGAAATATCTTTCGCTGTCGTATGCCACATTTCGGTATCTGTATGGCAAGTCGTCGTGTCAGGAACCAAGTCGTTTTGTTAGTGAGATAGACAACCAGTTTGTTGATAGAACATCGGCAGAAAGTCCCTTCCCACAAGTTGGTCAGATGCCCAAGGCATTTTTCCAGTTTGGAAAACCATCTGAGCAGCAGTCGAATAGTCACACATCTACAGCCTTCAAGCCCCGTCCAAAAACTACTTCAACAGTTTTCCGTTCCAAAGCCCCCACACCTCCAGCATCTCCTGTTGATATTGCTAAGATTCAAGCAGGCATGAGGGTGCGTCATGCTAAGTTTGGATTTGGAAAAGTGCTGTCGGTCGAGGAAGTGAATGGCGACCGGCGTGCTATCGTATTTTTTGACAATTTGGGTCAGAAAACCCTGATACTCAAATTTGCAAAACTCGAAATTGTAGAATAATGTTTGAGGAGGATTGGATATGAGAATTGTAATTCAGCGGGTTTTGGAGGCGAGTGTTGCTATTGGTCAGCAGCAAGTGGCATCAATCGGTAAGGGTATGTTAATCTTGGTTGGGGTTGAAGATGCTGATAATGATGAAGATATTGAATGGCTGTGTCATAAGGTAGTAGGGCTGCGTATATTCAACGACAATCAGGGTATAATGAATCTTCCTATAACTGGAATTTCTGGTGCTGGCATCATTGTTGTGAGCCAATTCACGCTCATGGCATCTGTCAAAAAAGGCAACCGACCCTCATATATTCGGGCGTCTCGTCCAGAAGTGGCAATTCCTATCTACGAGCGGTTTATCAGTCGTTTGCAGCAATTGTTTGGCAATCAAGTTCAAACAGGTCGTTTTGGCGCTGACATGCAGGTGCATTTGGTCAACGATGGTCCTGTAACAATTTGTATTGATTCTAAAAATCGTATTTAGCGGCAGTGATGTGCCACCACAAACCTATCTTTTCCCCAAAAATCTTGAAGTACATCGCCTTCAAATCCAAGTGATTTTATCAATTGGATTGTTTCCGTTCCAAGTTTCTCATTTATCTCCAACATCAAAACGCCGTTGTCGTCTAAACATGACTGGGATAGTATGGCGATAGATCGGTAAAATTTCAATGGGTCGCAGTCTGGCACGAACAATGCGGTATCAGGTTCGAAGTCTAATACGCGCCGGTGCATCTGAGCACGCTCATGTTCCATCACGTATGGAGGGTTGCTTATTATCAAATCCATCTTGCCCAGTGAGTGGATTGTATCGGTGCATCCCATCAAGTCGGTATAGATAAAAGATACTTCCACATGGTTGGACACAGCATTGTGACAAGCCATTTTCAGTGCTGGTTCAGAGATATCTGCACCCCATACTGTGGCATTAGGTAGTGCTTTTGAGAGGGCTATGGCAATACATCCGCTTCCAGTGCATAGGTCAAGGCAGTGCGGATGGTCGGGTAGCGAAGTTTTGGCTATCTGTATGGCACGCAATGCCAGCTCCTCGGTCTCTGGTCGGGGAATAAGCGTATGGCTGTTAACAAAGATACGGCA
The DNA here is from genome assembly GCA_018064565.1 of Candidatus Colimorpha onthohippi. Lineage (GTDB taxonomy): Bacteria > Bacteroidota > Bacteroidia > Bacteroidales > P3 > Colimorpha > Colimorpha onthohippi. The sequence continues at coordinate 4,666 of JAGHVA010000061.1, read as the reverse complement.
TTCGCCAAAGTCGGTATATCCTACCACTTGTTGTATGGGCTGTCCTTTCCGCAGTGCTTCGACAGCCCAATAAAACCGCAGCAAGTCTGATTGGTTGACTGTCTCGTTGCCATGGAGCAGCAATTGGGTGGAGTCCCATCCCATAAATGCTTCAAACAGGATGCGAACAACCGACTCAAGCTCTCCGTTTGAATAGCTATCACATAACGACAGTCGGATGTGCCGTTTGATGTCTTGCACACGGTTGGATGCTATGGGCATTGATGTGGTGTTCATGACCGTTGAAATGCCCTTCCCTGGAGCATGGGTACAAATTTGCAATTGCCGTGTTCCTCCGTTATCCAGCCAGATTCATCTTCGGAGTTCTTAATAAGCCGAACCATCTGCTGATTGGTTTCGCCTACTGGAACCACGAGTTTACCACCCACTTTTAGCTGTTTTACAACATCGTTAGGGATAGAAGGAGCTCCGCAGGTGATGATTATACGGTCGTAAGGGCCATAGTCCACCTCTTTCAGACCTTGAAAGCCATCGCCCAAAAAGCATTTTGCCCTATAATGTGCGGCTGATAACAGTGCCTTGGTGGCATCAAACAGCCCTTTTTGTCGTTCAATAGTATATACTTTGGCTTTCATTTGGCATAACACAGCTGTTTGGTAGCCGCTGCCAGTGCCTATTTCCAGTACTTTCATTTCTGGGGCAATATCCAATAGCTGAGTCTGAAATGCCACTGTCCAAGGTTGTGATATGGTTTGTTGGCAGGCTATTGGAAATGCTTGGTTTTCTTCGTATGCCATATCCCTAAACGAGATATCCATAAACCAGTGGCGAGGCACTTGTCGCATGGCTTCGAGAACAGCTTCTTGGCTGATGCCATTGTTCCGTAACCGTTCGCACATGCGTCGTCGTCGTCCCTGATCCAGAAGTGTATCGGTAGTAATCAAATTTCAGAGTGTTTTGTGGTGAGATACTGATTAGTCGTCATTGTTTTGAAACCCTTGAGCCCGCAACTCGATAGTAGTGTTTTGAGGCGTAACAAGTACAGCATCGCCATCGGTGATATGTCCTATAATATGCACTTCGCGGCTTTCTTTAACTTTATCATAGTCGCTTTGCGCTATGGTAAAAAGCAGTTCGTAATCTGACCCTCCATTTAGGGCATTGCTTACAGGCATCATGTTTTTGCTAATCTCACTGCATACGCGAGTGGTTTGATAGTCGATGGGCAGTTTTTCCTCATAGATATTACAACCGCAGTGTCCTGCTTGGCATATCAGAAGCATCTCGCTGGCCAATCCGTTGCTCACGTCAATCATTGAAGTTGGTACGATGTCTTTTTCGTGCAAAAATTGTACAATATCCATGCGGGGTTCTGGTTTCAAAAAGCGCTCTAAGACATAGTCGTAGCTGTCTAAATCAGGTTGTTCTTTAGGATTTGCAATGAAATTGATCTTCTCACGTTCCAACACGAGCAGTCCACTATAGGCACTGCCTAAATCACCGCTTACGCATATCAAATCGTTATTTTTTGCACCGCTGCGGTAAGTTATTTGATGCTTATCTACTTGCCCGATGACGGTGGCGGTAAGTACCATGCCCGACTGTGTGGTGGAGGTATCTCCGCCTACTAAGTCAACGTCATATCGGTTGCAGCATAGTCGGATACCAGCATACAGTTCTTCGAGAGCCTCCACACTATATCGATTGCTTATGGCTACACTAATCATCACTTGTTGTGGGGTGCCGTTCATAGCAGCGATATTGCTGATAGCTATGGCAACAGCCTTGTATCCAAGGTGTCGTAGTGGCGTGTACGACATGTCGAAATCAATCCCTTCTACCAATGTGTTTGTAGTGGCAAGCGTAAGTAGCTGGTCGTGGCAGGCTATCACTGCGCAGTCATCGCCTACACCACACAGCGTGTTGCTTTGATGCTTGTCAAATCCATCGGTCAGGCGTTCCACTAATGCAAACTTGCCCAGTGATTTCAATTCAGTTCTTCCCTCTTCGTATTCTAACATAGCGGTTTTTTGGAATATTTTTTTTATTCAGTTTGTAGATGTCATAAAGTCATGGATAATGATAGCCGCCGCCACACTGGCATTTAGGCTTTCGGCAGTACCACCAATATTGGGGATGGCGATTCGGTGGGTAACATATTGTTGCGTATTGGCTGTAATACCACGTGACTCATTGCCTATTACTAATACAGCAGGTGTTGCAAGTTTTTGATATCTAATATCTTGACCATCAAGTAGTGCACCATATATTGGCATACCGCAAGAGGCAAGCCATTGCTCCAATGGCAGGTAGTCTATTCGGGTGCGGAATATACCTCCCATTGTAGCTTGTACTACTTTAGGATTGTAGCAACTCACAGTGTCAGGACTGCACACAATATGACGGATTCCATACCAATCGGCGGTACGGATAATGGTGCCCAGATTGCCAGGATCTTGCAGGTGGTCAAGTGCTAATATCAACCCATTGTTATTTGTTGATGCTAATATGTCGAGCCGTTCTACCAGCATCCAAACCTCATTGGGAGTACGCATGCTGCTCAACCGTTCCAAATCGGCTGTGTTGAGCGTATAGCATTCGGCATTGACAGGTACATTAGGATGCTCAAAAAACCATTTTTCAGATCCGCAAATCACCTTTATCACAGCCTTGCTAACCAAAGCCTCCTCGCAAAGTTTTACACCTTCCACCACAAAAACATTGTCTGCATCACATGCTTTTGATTGCTTATATACAGACAGTTCCCGCAATTTATTCCGTGATATCATAAGATGCAAAATTAAAGAAAAATGATCTATATGCGAAAAAAATTTGTCAGTTCAAAAAATAGTCGTACCTTTGCAGCGCTTTTCTGAACAGATGGTGGGCGTAGCTCAGCTGGTTAGAGTGCCGGATTGTGGTTCCGAAGGTCGTGGGTTCGAATCCCACCTCCCACCCGCTGAAAAGGTAAGACAGAGACTTAACGGTCTCTGTCTTTTTTTTTGTATGGGAGTGCTTTGCAGTCTGCAACATCCATAAAATCAGCCCCAATCAAAGCTGGTTGGGGCTGTAGTGGTTATATTTGGCAAGCGTCTTGTTAGATGCAGGTATAGCCTCCATCTACAGGAAGTGCTACACCGTTGACGTATGTACTGGCAGGCGAGGCTAAAAATAATGCTGCGGTATCCAATTCGCCTTCACGCCCATAGCGTTCCATCGGGATGGCACCTTTGGCATATTGAGAGAACCACTCGGTCTCCAGTGTCTCTTTGGTAAGAGGCGTCATGAAATAGCCAGGACAGATGCTGTTTACAGTGATACCGTCTTTGCCCCATTCAGCTGCCAGCGCACGAGTCATATTCACCACACCGCCTTTGGCTGCGTGGTAAGGAGTGGATGGCGCTATCTTATTGCCTACCAAACCATACATACTTGCTATGTTGATAATGCGACCATAATGGGCGGGTAGCATGGCATGTTTTACCACTGCACGAGCCACTTTGAACGAGCCAAACAAATCCACCTCCAACTCGTTGGCAAACTGTTCGTCAGTCAAATCTACCGAAGGTGCTATTGCACCAGTACCAGCATTATTGATAAGGATGTCTATACGCCCAAAGCGTTCCATGGTGGCAAGCACCATCGTTTCCACCTGTTCAGTGCTGGTTACGTCACAGCGTAGAGGAAGTGTCTCTACGCCAAATTGTTCCGCAATCATGGTGGCTACTTCTTTTACCTTATCTTCGCGTCTTGCAATGGGTACAATATTGCACCCCTGACTGGCTAAAGCACAAGCCATTTGCACACCAAGTCCAGTGCTGCATCCAGTAACGATAGCTACTTGGCCTTTCAAGTCAAAATAATTTTTCATCTTTTTGGAATCGTAATAATACTAAATTTCGTTTATAGTTAAGTTGTCTCAGGGTAATACCGATTAGATGTTAGACAACTATTGTTGTTCGATTTGTTCATCAACCTATGCGGTTGCAAAGGTAAAAAATATTTTTGTTGATTCCAATACAAACATGCAAAATCTTTGAAAATAAATTTCCACAAAGAGGGTATAAGGACTATCAAACTAACTAATTCAAATAGCTGCTCTATAGATTCAAAAAAAACGAGCATACCCCTGAGTTGATTTTTTTTGGATGGTCTGTCTGTGTCGTGCTCTTTTATAATCTGCTTCAAGCAGAAAGTAGGATAAACTTTTGTGTAATTCAACTGATAGTATTAACTTTGCAGCGTCAAGATAGAGATGCAGTGGTTTATGCCGCAATGTTCAATCATTAAATATTGGGGAGTACTTAACAAGAATATTCTATAGCTTTGATTAGTTTTATGGGTTTATATATCAACAAGGGAAACGAAGGCTTTCGGGTCGCCACGAATGGCGAATATATCGACAAATCGGGATTGATAGATGTCATCAACCAGACGCTTAACAGCGAGAGACGATACACCTGCGTCACCCGATGTCGCCGCTTTGGCAAAACCATGGCGGCCAACATGCTGTATGCTTATTATGACAAATCGTGCGACAGCCGTGACCTTTTCGCAGACCTTGTGATTGCCAACCATCCATCATTCGAACAGCACCTCAACAAGTACCCGACGATATATTTGGATGTTACGGATTTCGTTACCGCTTATCGTCATCAGACAGACA